>CAZYHR010000004.1:45716-65704 GCA_964647395.1 uncultured Intrasporangiaceae bacterium
CAGCCATGTCGATCCTCAGCCTCCAGGGCCTGCACGAGGAGCCGGCCCCCGAGGGTGCCCGCGCCCGGTCCAGCTCGATCAGCCTGATCTGCTGCCTGCTGTCCTGACCCTCGCGGACCGACCGTCCGCCGGCAGTCGCGGCGTCCACATGACCCACGCCGCCTGCCACCGACCAGCACCGAGGAGGTGAACCAGCCATGTCGATCCTCAGCCTCCAGGGCCTGCACGAGGAGCCGGCCCCCGAGGGCGCCCGCGCCCGGTCCAGCTCGATCAGCTTGATCTGCTGCCTCCTGTCCTGACGCTTCGGCTCAGCCAGGGCGGCGCAGCAGTTCGGCGCCGGCGGGCGCGGCGGCGGATCTCCGCTGGATCTCCGCCGCCGCGCCCGGGCCAGACCCCGATCACCCACTCCCGCCGAGGAACTCCCATGAAGGTCAGCACCCTGGGTCGCCCCGACTTCACCCGCCTCTGGGCCGGACAGCTGCTGTCCAAGCTCGGCTCGCGCGGCTCGACCCTGGCCCTGCCGCTGCTGGTCCTGCAGACCACGGGCAACCCGGCAGCCGCCGGGCTGGTGGCCTTCGCCGACCAGATCGCCGACCTGGTCGTCACCCTGCCGGGCGGGGCGCTGGCCGACCGCTTCGACCGGCGGACCCTGCTCGTCGGCTGCGACCTGCTCGGCGCGCTCGCCCTGGCCGGGCTGGCGCTGGCCGCCTGGGCGGGCTGGACGCCGATCGCCCTCATCGTCGCCGTCGTCCTCGTCGACAGCGCGGCGACCAGTGTCTACGGCTCGGCCGCGGCGGCGGCGCTGCCCCAGGTCGTCGACCCCGACGAGTTGCCCGATGCCATCGCGCTCGTGCAGGCCCGCAACGCGGCGGTCCACCTCGGCGGCCCGGCCCTCGGCGGCGCGCTGTTCGCCCTCGCCCCCTGGCTGCCCTTCGCCCTCGACGCGCTGACCTATCTGCTGGGTGCCGTGATCAGCGCCGGCATCCGCACCCCACTGGCTCCCGGACGCACCGAGACCGCAGCGCTGCGCGAGGACATCGTCGCCGGCCTGCGTTTCCTGGTCGGGGTGCCGGTGCTACGGATCTCGCTGGTCAACGCGGCCGTGCTCAACAGCCTCTTCGGCGGCGTCGTCATCGCCGTCATCGCGGTCACCTCGCTCGACGGGGCCAGCGGCACCACGGTCGGTCTGGTCGTCTCGGTGACCGCGGTCGGCTCTCTCGTCGGGGCCCTGCTCGCGCCGGGCCTGAGCCGGCGTTGGGGCGCCCGCACCACGCTGCTCGCCCTGCTCGTGGTCACCGGGCTGGCGATCCCGCTCATGGGGGCGGCGGTCGGCAGCCCGGTCGCCATCGGGGTCCTGCTGGCCACCTGCGCCCTGCTCGGACCCGCCCTCAACACGGTGCTGGGCACCCTCATCACCGCGAGCACCCCGGCCCAGTTGCAGGGTCGCGTCGCCAGCGGGGTGTCCTTCGCCGCGCTCGCCCTGGCGCCGCTCGGGCCGCTCGCTGCCGGCGCGCTGCTCGCCGGCGCCGGCGCCGCGCCGACCTTCGTCGTCTTCGGCGTCGTCCTCGTGGCCCTCGCCGCGTGGACCGCGGCCCGCCGCAGCCAGCTCACCGCGGCGCCGGTGCCGGCCTGATGCCGGCGGCAGGACCGGCGACGGCGGCGGTCAGCGCGCCGGCGCGCAGACCTCGGTGAGCACCGCGATGGGGATGGCGCGGTGGGTGCGGGCGGCATACCCGTCGAAATGGGGCGCCCGCCGGACCACCACGGTCGTCCACAGCAGGTCACGCTCCGGCGGGTCGGCGATGCGCACCGCCACCCGGAAGGTCCGCCGGCCGCGCTCGATGACGGCCCAGTCGGCGGCCCGCAGGTTGCGGAACCATTGCGGCTCGGCCGTCGACCCACCGGCCGAGCCGACGAGCAGCAGCGCCCCGTCGTGCTCGAAATAGGCCAGCGGCACGGTGCGTGGCGTGCCGCTGTTGCGGCCCCGGACGGTCAGCAGCAGCATCGGCGTCCGCGGGCAGACCCGCTCGACCCGGCCGCCGGACAGGCGGTAGAGGGCGGTCATGAGGACGTTGGACAACCGCACCAGCGAGCGCACCGCGCCCATCTGGCCACCTCCCCCTGACCGGCCACCCCCGGCGGCCCTCCGACCCTCTGGACTGCTGACCGCTCCAAGGCTAACCGTCCGCGGCGCCCTCGCCGTCGGGCCGCTGTTTGCGCGCTCCCGGCCGGAAGCGTTGCTGGGCACCCTGCTTGCTCATCCCGTAGAGCGCGCCGATGCGGGTCCAGGAGACCCCTTCGGCGCGGGCCGCCGCCACCAGGTCGAGTTCCACCGCCTCGGCCCGCTGGCGCAACCGGCGGCCGGCGTCGAGGCGAGCCAGCGCGTCGTCGGCCCGGGAGAGGGCCTCGACGTCGCGTTGCAGGCGTTGCAGCGGAGTGCGCACGGGCCGCAGTCTAGCCCTGTGATCCGCGACACGCCGGTCAATCGTTGGTTGACAACACCGTCAAGGGCTGGTTGACTTCCGCTCGTTCGGTCAATGGATTGACCGCCCGATCTGCCCCGAGGAGGAACACACATGGCCAAGAAGAAGAAGAAGGACAAGAAGAAGTCCAAGAAGAAGAAGTGACTGCTCAGATCGGCCGCCCCTCGGGGCGGCCGATCTGCGTGTGCGGGCCGGTCGCGCCGTCCCAGACCAGCCAGCCGTCCGGCCCGCGCCGCGCCCCCGCGCTGGGCCGGTGCTCGACCAGCCGACCGTCGGGCATGAGGTGGCGGACCGCGACGCCGAGTTCGAGGACGAGCACGTCGGCCACCAGCCGCCGGTGGCACCGCCACCAGAGCGCCTCCGAGCACAGCAGTGCGGCCGTCTCGGGGGCGTCGACGAGCCCGGGCAGGGCGGCGCGGAAGGGGTCGGAGCGGGTCCACGCGGCATACGCCCGGAAGGCCGCGACCTGCCACCAGGTGTCCGGGGACTCGCGGTCCTGCTCGGCGCTGAGGGCGCGACGGCCACCGAGCCGCTCATCCCAGCGATAGCCGATGCCCAGCCCCTCGAGCAGTTCGGGGATGGCGCCGCGGGACGCCGCCGGATTGGCGCGACTGCCCGGAAACCTGCGAATGTCGACGACGTCGCTGACCTCGGCCCCGGCCAGCAGGGCGCCGAGCCCAGCCCGGTCGAGCCGGCCGTGGCCGACGGTCATCATCCGGCGAGCCTACGGCGGCGCCGGCCGACCTCGACGCGCAGCGGGCTGTCCGTGCCGGATGTCGGCCGCAGGAGGGTGCCTACACCGCCCACGACGACGAGAGCGAGCCGTCGCCGTGGCTGACTGCCGGGCCGACGCAACCCGGGTCTGGGCCGGCACTGGCACGGTCTGTTGACGATCCTGTGGGTGGCCAACGGCCTGGTCTACGTCGTGCTGCTCTTCGCGACCGGCGAGTGGCGCCGCATCGTCCCGACCTCGTGGAGCATCTTCCCCGAGGCGTGGGAGTCGCTGAAGATCTATGCCGGTTTCGGCGTCCCCGGCATCGAGCATTTCACGCCCTACGACGCGGGCCAGAAGCTCATGTACTTCGTCGTCATCTTCCTGGCCGCACCGCTGATGATGGCGACCGGACCGGTCATGTCGCCGGCCTTCCGCGGCCGATTTCCCTGGTATCCGAAGATGCTCGGTGGCGTCCAGGCCATCAGCTCCGTGTCCAACCGCATCAGTTCCGAGGGCAACCGCATCAGTAGGGTGGCCGTCGTGATCCAGGTGCCCACCACCGGCCTGAGCGTCAACCTCGACGGCTGCTCAGCCGACGACCTGTCCTTCTGCGGCGGGGTGCAGGTCACCGTCGCGGCCGGTATGCCGTGGGACGACTTCGTCGCGCACGCCGTCGAGCAGGGCTGGGTCGGCGTCGAGGCGCTGTCCGGCCTGCCCGGCACGGTCGGCGCGGTCGTCCGGGGCAACGCGGCGGCCTACGGACGGCAGGTCTGCGACACGGTCGCCGCCGTGCGCACCTGGGACCCCGACGACGAGGCGCAGCACACCTACGCCATGGCCGACTGCGGCTTCGGGCCGGGCCGGTCGCGCTTCGGCAGCACGCCCGGCGACGGCGGCGCAGCGCCGGTTCTGCTCGACGTGAGCTTCCTGCTGCGGCAGGGCGACGTGACGCCGCCGCTGCGCGACCCGGCGCTGGCCAGGCTGGTCGGTGCCGCGCTCGGCGAGCGGGTGAGCCTGGCGGCGGTGCGCGAAGCGGTGCTCGCCGCCCGGGCCGCCGCGGGCTGACCTCCCACCCGGCCGAGCCGGGACGTCTGGCCGGGCGCGGCCTACCGGCACGCTGTTAGTTTCCGAAACGTGACCAGCCTGCTCGAGCACAAGCTCATGTCGGCCGCCGAAGCGGTCGATCACGTGGGCAACGACCAGACCATCGTCGTCCCGACCGCAGCCGGCGAGCCGCCGACGCTGCTCGGGGAACTGTCCAAGCGGCGCCGCGAACTGCACGGCGTCATCGTCTCGCAGATCCTCGCCACCAAGCGCTTCGACTACTTCGACGCCGAAACGGCTGCCAACGTGCGGCACTCGGCCTACTTCCTCGGCTCGGCCGGGCGCCAGGGGGCCCGCGAGGGCTACGTCGACGTCATCCCGACGCACTTCTCGATGATCCCCGGCATGCTGCGCAGCGGGGTGCTGCCCGTCGACGTCGTCATGAGCACCTGCTCGCCGCCCAACGACCAGGGCTACGTCTACCTCGGACTCGCCGCCGACTACACGATGGCCGCCATCTCCCGGGCCCGCACGGTGCTGCTGGAGATGCACCCGCTGGTGCCGCAGACCAACGGGCTGTGCCGGGTGCACCTGTCCGAGGTCACCGGCATCGTCGAGAGCCGGGGCGCGCTGACCGAGGCCCCGCCCAACCCGATCGGGGCGACCGAGGTCGCCATCGCCGAGCACGTCGCGCAACTCATCCCCGACGGGGCCACCCTGCAGATCGGCTACGGGTCGATCCCGGACGCCATCGTCAAGCAGTTGACCACCAAACGCGACCTCGGCGTGCACACCGAGATGTTCGGCAACGGTCTGCTGGAGCTCATCGAGTCGGGAGCCGTGACCAACGAGCGCAAGGCCCTGCACACCGGGCAGAGCGTCATGACCTTCGCGTTGGGCACCCAGCACCTCTACGAATACCTGCACCGCAACCCGACGATGCTCATGCTGCCGGTCGACCAGGTCAACGACCCCTACCTCGCCGGACAGAACGACCTGCTGCACTCGATCAACGGCTCCCTGCAGGTCGACCTCATCGGCCAGTGCGGGTCGGAATCCCTTGGCCCCGTGCCTTATTCGGGCACTGGAGGCCAGACCGACTTCGTCCGCGCGGCCAACCGCTCCCGCGGGGGCAAGTCGTTCATCGTGCTGCCCTCGACCGCCAAGGGCGGCACGGTGTCGCGGATCGCGCCGGTGCTGTCCCCCGGGACGCACGTGACGACCTCCAAGAACGACACCGACCTGGTGGTCACGGAGTTCGGGGTGGCTCGGCTGCGTGGACGGCCGCTCAACGAGCGGGCCCGGGCACTCATCGCCATCGCCCACCCCGACTTCCGGGACGAGCTGACCCGCGCGGCCAAGGCCATGGACCTCATCTACTAGGCAAGATGACCGGCATGGACGACCTGCTGCCCCACAACACCGCCGCCCTGCGCACCCTGCTCGCCAAGGGGGTCCGGATGCCGGTGCCGCTCACCGTCGAGATCGGCGACGACGTCGACACCGACCGGATCAGCGGCGACGGGGTGGTGCTCCATCCGGGCACCCGGGTGCGCGGCGCCGCGACGGTCATCTCGGCCGGCTGCGAGCTCGGCCGGGAGGGCCCGGTCACCGTGCAGGACTGCCGGCTCGGGCGGGGCGTCCAACTCAACGGCGGGTATGCCGCCCGGGCCACCTTCCTGGACGGCGCGAACCTCGGTCTCGGCCACCACGTCCGAGAGGGCAGCCTGCTGGAGGAGGAGTCCGGCGGGGCCCACTGCGTCGGGCTCAAGCAGACGATCCTGCTGCCCTTCGTCACCCTGGGCTCGTTGGTCAACTTCTGCGACTGCCTGATGGCCGGCGGCACCAGTCGCAAGGACCACAGCGAGGTCGGCTCGTCGTACATCCACTTCAACTTCACGCCCGGTGGGGACAAGACCACGCCCAGCCTGTTCGGCGACGTGCCGCGCGGGGTCATGCTGCGCGAGCGGCCGATCTTCCTCGGCGGTCAGGGCGGGGCGGTGGGGCCGCTGCGGGTGGCCTATGGCGTCACGGTCGGCGCGGGATCGTTGCTGCGCAGCGATATCCGGCAGGAGGGCTCGCTCGTGGTGGTCGGCGCTGCGCCGTCGCTGACGCAGAGCGACTTCACCGGCCGCGAGTACCGGGGGATCAACCGCCTGGTCGCCAAGAACCTGCACTACCTGGCCAACCTCGACGCGCTGGCCGCCTGGCACGCCCAGGTGCGGTCGCCGTTCTTCGCCGCGCAGGGCGACCTCGGGGTGCTGGTCGGCCAGGGCGCCCGCGAGGCGATTGCGGCCGGGCGCCACGAGCGAGTGTCCCGCCTGCTCGTGCTGGCGGGCCGGATGGACCGGGACCAGGCCCACCAGGCCGCCTTCGCGCAGCGCGCCCAGGCCCTCGTGGAGGTCTTCGGCGGGCCCGATTCACCTGCGCCCCAGGCACTCACGCAGGTGACTGCCGCGGCGGCCGGGGCGGGCGCGGCATACCTCGACACGATCCGCGGCCTGCCCGACGAGATCGTCACCGCCGGCATCGAGTGGCTGTCCGGCATCGTCGCCGCCCGCTGGGCGGCGATCGCCGCCATCCTGCCCGCCGTCGCCCGGCTGGGGGCGCTGGGCTGACCGGGCTCAGCGGCGGGCCAACGCGCGCGCGATGGCCAGCTGGGTGCGGAAGCTCGCGCTCAGCTGGCCGGTGGAGTGGAAGTTCAGCACGACATGGGCGCGCTGCTGCGGGTAGTAGAACAGATGGCTGGCGCTGATGCCCAGACCGCCGACCGGTTCGGGCAGCCCGCGCAGCAGGCTGCGCAACGGCGGCGGCACCAACTCGGCGAACCGCAGCGTCACCAGCCCGGCTCCGTAGTGGACGCCCGGCCGCAGCCGGTGCCGTGGGCCTGCCAGCCGGGCCAGGTGCTCGGGCCGGATCAGAGCCCCGCCGTGCAGCGCCTGCTGGAAGCGCACCAGGTCGTCGGCGACGGTGACGACGCTGCCCCAGCCGGCGGTGAGACACAGCGAGCGGGTCAGGTCGTGCCGGCCCAGCCGGATCGGCGCGAGGTCGAGCGCCGCGAGACCGGCCGAGGTGAGCTCGTCGTCGAAGGGCGCGCTGGTGCGCGACATGCCGGTCGGCGCGAAGAGCTGCTCCGCGAGCAGCGCCGAATACCGTTGCCCGGCAGCCTCCTCGGCCACCCGGCCGAGCAGCAGGTAGGCCGTGTCGCAGTAGTGGAAGCGGTCGCCCGGACGACCCACGGCGCGCAGCCGACGGGTCACGTCGAACAGTTCCTCCCGGGTCCAGCGGCGGTCCGGCTGGTCCGGCCACCGGGCGATGGCCGCCGCGGACCGCTGCCCGCGCGGCGGGTCGGCGTAATCGGGCAGGCCACTGGTGTGGCTGAGCAGGTGCTCGACGGTGACGTCCCGGGCGAGGTCGACGCCCTCGGCGGCCGGCAACCCGCGCAGCTGAGCCGCGGGCAGCACGGCACCGAGCGGTGAGTCGAAGGCGAACCGGCCCTGCTCCACCAAGCGAGCCACCAGGGTGGCCGTCATGACCTTGTCGATGCTCGCGCAGTGGAAGCGCTGAGCCAGGTCGCCGCGCTCCCAGCGCAGGCCCGGCCCGGTGACGAGGATCTGCGGGGCCGGCAGACCACTGCGCGACCGGCGGCGGGTCGCGCGGGCCAGTTGGGCGTCCAGCCGGGTGGGCCAGTGATCGGTGCGAATGGTTGCCTCGGTCATAGTATCTATCTAATAGATATGTCTATGAGAAAGCAAGCGCTAGGCTGTCGCCGTGGGCTACGTCATCCTGGGGCTGCTGCTGCTACGGCCGATGAGCCTCTACGACCTCATCAAGGCCTTCGAGGCCGGGGTGTCGCTGTTCTACAGCGCCAGTTCGGGCAGCATCAAGCGCGCCCTGGACGGGCTCGTCGAGCAGGGCCGGGTCGAGGTCGCGGCCGTGCAGCCGGGCGGTCGGGGGCGCAAGACCCACCGGGTGACCGAAGCCGGCCGCCGGCACTTCCGGGAGTGGATGGGCGCCGAGCTGACCGGCGGCGATCTGGAGACGGCAGCCCTGTCCCGGCTCTACTTCCTCGGCCTGCTCGACCCGCCCGAGCGCGGTGCCGTCCTGGACCACATCCGCAGCCGGGTCGCCGGCGACCTGGCCCGCCTCGAGGCGCTGCAGCTCGAGGTGGAGCGCTACCCGGTGCCGGACGAGCTGCGGGACGTCGCGGCATACCAACTCGCCACGCTCCGTTATGGATTGGCCTCGCATCGCTTCGCGCTGGAGTGGTTCCGGACCGAGCTGGCCGCGGACCCGGGCGATCGGTGAGAGTCAGCGCGCGAGCGCGCCGCGGCGGCGGACGAGGTGCCGGTCAACGCGTGTCGCGCCGGATCGCGCGGTCCACGGCGTCGGCGGCGCGGACGTAGCCGAGATGGCTGAACGCCTGCGGGTAGTTGCCGGTGAGCCGGCGTCGTTCCGGGTCGAATTCCTCGGCGAACAGGCCGAGGTCGCTCGCGCAGTCGTCCAGCAGGTCCAGCACCCGCTCGGCGTCCGCGAGCCGATCGGTGGCGGCATACTGCTCCGCGAGCCATCCCATGCAGATGAGGAAGGGATGCTCGTCACCCTCCAGGCCGTCCATGCCGGACTCGGTGCGATAGCGCTTGACGAAGCCGTGCTCGTCGATGAGGTGGTCCTCGATGCGGGTGACCGTGGCGAGCATCCGCTCGTCGCCGGGCTCCAGGAAGCCGGTGTGCGGCAGTTGCAGCAGTGACGCGTCGACCTCCTCGAAGCCCGGGGCGGGAGCATAGGCCTGCACGAAGGACTGCAGGCGCGGGTTCCAGCCCCGCTCGTGGATCTCGGCGTGCAGGGTCTGGCGGCAGCGGGTCCACAGCTCGATCTCGTCGTCCTGCGCGCGCACGCAGCTGTCGGGGTCGCCGGCATGCGCGGCGATCGCGCGCAGCCCCTCGTTGAACGCCGCCCACATCATCACCCGGCCGTGGGTGAAGAAGGCCTTGTCCCCGCGCATCTCCCAGATGCCGTGGTCGGGCTCGTCGAGGTGGTCGGCGCAGAACTGCAGCAGATGTTTCTGCAGGCCCCAGGAGTAGCGGTCCTCGGCCTCGCCGGCGTCGCGCAGCGCGGCGAGCGCCATCATGACCTCGCCGACGACGTCGGCCTGGTACTGGTCGGCTGCGCCGTTACCGATCCGGACCGGCCGCGAGTACTCGTAGCCGACGAGGTGGTCGAGCTCCACCTCGGGCAGCTCGCGGCGGCCCTCGATGGTGTACATGATCTGCAGCCGGTGCGGGTCGCCCGCGACCGCCCGAAGGAGCCAGTCGCGCCACAGGCGGGCACCCCGGGTGTAGCCGTGGTAGACGAGCGCCTCGATGGTCAGCGCCGCGTCGCGCAGCCAGGTGAAGCGGTAGTCCCAGTTGCGGGTGCCGCCCAACTGCTCGGGCAGTGACGCCGTCGGCGCGGCGACGATGCCACCGGTGCGGGGATGGGTCAGCGCCCGCAGCACGAGCAGCGAGCGGCGGATCATCTCGTCGCGGCGGGCCTGGATCTCCAGCCGGTCGCTCCACCGCTCCCAGAACTCGCGGGTGCCGGTGAGCGCGGCGTCGACGTCGATCGGACCTGGCGCCTCGTCATAGGACTTGGCCCAGCTGAGCATCCAGTGCTCACGCTGCCCGGCGTGCAAGTCGAGGTCGCCGACCAACGTGCAGCCCGCCTCACCCTCCTCGGCCAGGCCGTGCACGTGGGCACGGTCGTGCCGGTCCCCCTCGGCGACGACGAGCTCGGGACCACGCAGCACGAGCATGTCCGGCCCGGCGACGGCGACGACCCCGGAGGCTCCGCAGGGCAGCCGATCACGGCGGACCCACACGCCGGCCCGCGCGTAGTCCGGCCGCAGCCGCAGGTCCTGGCGGACCGTCACCGTGCCCTGGGTGCAGGTGACCAGGCGCACGAGGTTGGCGCAGTCGTCACCGGTCGGCAGCAGGTCGACGACGGTCGCGGCGCCGGTCGGGGTCTGCCAGTGGGTCTCGAGGGTGAACGAGTGGCCCTGATAGGCCCGCCCGACCACCTCGCCGTCGACGATCTCGAGCAGCCACCGGCCGTCCTCGGGGCCGCCGAGGATCGCGGCGAACACGGCGGGCGAGTCGAAGTCGGGGAAACACAGCCAGTCGATGCTGCCCCAGCGGGAGACCAGGGGGCCGGTGTGCAGGTCGGACAGCAGGGCATAGTCCGCCAACGGCACGAAGGTATGCCGCGGCGCGGCGCGCTCGCTGCCGTCCGGCTCGTCGGTCATCACAGCACTCTAGGTCGACCTCCGGTGCCGCATCGGTCCGCGGTGGCCACCAACCGGCGCGTGCCGGGTGCACGTCCGGAGTGCACGTCCGGAGTGAGCCGAGGTCGGCCGGGCGGATCAGCCGTCGGCCAGGTGTCGACATCGCGGAGGTCGGTGGGCCGAAAACCCCCACCCGACGCACCCTTGACTGTGACGTCACGTCACACCTGACGATGGGAGTCATGCGAGTCAAAGACCTTGCCACTCTGGCCGGCACGACCGTCCGAACCGTCCGCTACTACCACCAGCTGGGGCTGCTCTCGGCACCCGAACCCGGGTCCGGTTGGCGCTCCTACGGATTCGCACACCTGACCCGGCTCATGCGGATCCGCTGGCTGGTCGAGTCGGGCATCCCGCTCGCGGAGGTGCCGCACATGGTGCATCCCCCCGGCAGCACCGACGAGCGCGCGGTGGTCGAGGACGATCTGGCCGCCGTCCTGGCGTCGATGGACGCACGGATGGTCGAGTTGAGCGCGCAACGGACCCAGGTGCAGACCCTGCTGGACCGGGTGCGCGAGCACGGCCGGCTCTCCCCCCTGCCGCCCGCGGTCGTGCGCCTGTATGCCGCGCTGCTGGACCGGCCGTTGCCGCCGCCGCTGCGCGTCGCAGTGACCAGGGAGCGGGATCTGCTGGAGCTGGCCTGCTACCGCGGTGCCCTGCCCGGAGACCTCGAGACGCTCGTGGGCGGCATGTCCCAGGCTCAGATCGAGCAGCTGTGCGACCTGTGGGAGCGGGTCTACGACATCGACCAGCAGGCCGCCGGCGGGCTGTCCGACGAACTGCGCCGTCAGCTGGACGAGGTGGTCGACCGTGTCCTACGCCTG
Source organism: uncultured Intrasporangiaceae bacterium (assembly GCA_964647395.1). GTDB lineage: Bacteria > Actinomycetota > Actinomycetes > Actinomycetales > Dermatophilaceae > Phosphoribacter. The sequence goes on from CAZYHR010000004.1 coordinate 57,105, forward strand.
GCCGCTGCCGTCGACCCGGGCGCGACCGGGCGCTTGTTGGCCCGCGCCCGCGAGCTCGATCGGCCGGCCGTGCGGGCGGCGGTGCAACTGGCCTATCCGTGGCCGGCCTACCGCTACCTGATCAGCGCGGTCACCGCCCGCTCCCACCCATCCCAGGAGGAATCGTCATGACCGCCCCCGCCATCCTCGTCGAGCAGTTGACCAAGACGTTCGGAGCCGGCCGCGGGGTCACCGACGTGGATCTGACCGTCGAGCACGGGCAGGTCGTCGGGTTCCTCGGACCCAACGGGGCCGGCAAGTCCACGACGATCCGGTGCCTGCTGGGCCTGTATCGCCCGACCGCGGGGCGGGCGCTCGTCCTCGGCGCGAACCCCCGGCGCAGCACGAGCTTCCTGCGCGAGGTCGGCTACCTGCCCGGCGAGCTCGCGCTGCCCGAGTCCCTCACCGGAGCCGATCTGCTCGGCCGGTTCGGTCGGCTGCGCGGGATGACCGACGCGGCATACCGGGTCGAGCTCGGGCGCCGGCTCGGGGCCGACCTGACCCGCCCGGTGGGCACCTTGTCCAAGGGCAACAAGCAGAAGCTCGGGCTGGTCCTGGCCTTCATGGACCGGCCCCGGCTGCTCGTCCTCGACGAGCCGACCTCGGGGCTGGACCCGTTGTTGCAGGAGGAGTTCGCCGCCCTGGTGCGCGAGGTCGCCGCCGACGGCCGCACCGTGCTGCTGTCCTCGCACGACCTGGACGAGGTGCAGCGGCTGGCCGACCGGGTCGTCGTCATCCGAAACGGTCGCATCGTCGCAGATGACACGGTGAATGCGTTGCGCGCCAGCGCCCCCCGGACGATGGAGCTGACCTTCGACCACGACGTGGACTCAGCCGCGCTGCGCCGGCTACCGGGGGTCACGGTCACCTCCTGCGCCCCCCGGCTGCTCACCCTGACCCACACCGGCTCGGCCGCGCCGGTCCTCACCGTCGTCGCGGCGCTCGCCCCAGCCACCATCACCGCCCGGCCCGCCGACCTCGACGAGCTGTTCCATCGTCTCTACCAGCAACCCGAGGAGACCTCCCATGCTGCCCGTTGAAGTCCTGCGACTGGACCTGCGGCTGCGCCGCCGGATGCTCGTCGGCACCGCCCTCGGCGCGGCGATCTACCTGTTCGTCGTCATCGCCGCCTACCCGTCGTTCCGGACGGACAGCACCTTCGACGAGCTCATCGCCGCCAACCCGGCGGCCGCGGCCGCCTTCGGCATCACCGGCTCCATCACCTCGCCCGCCGGCTGGCTCAGCGCCAACATGTACGCCAACGTCGCTCCGCTGCTCGCGCTGCTGCTGAGCATCGGCTACGGCGCGTCGGCGATCGCCGGCCAGGACGGCGACGGGTTGCTCGGTTTGATTGCCACCCAACCGATCTCGCGGGGTCGCCTCCTGCTCGCGAAACTGTCCGCGCTGTTCGGCGTCGCCGCTCTCGTGCCGGTCATCACGTATGCCGTGTGCCTGGCCGGTCCGCGCTTCCAGCTCACCCCCGATTGGGGACGGCTCGGACAGGTCACCGCCGCGCTGACTCTGCTCGCCTTCAATATCGGCGCCCTCGCCCTGCTCGCGGGAGCGCTGTTCGGCAGCCGCGGCGCGGCACTCGGGGTGGCCTCGGCGGTGGCCGGGGCGGCCTACCTCGTCAGTGCTCTGGCGCCGGTGAACGCCCAGCTGCGCGACCTGCGGTGGATCTCGCCGTTCACCTGGGCCGTCGGCGACGGGCAGCTCGCCGGCGGCGTCTCGTGGCCGCAGGCCGTCGCCCTGGTCGGGCTCGGTGCCGTCCTGTCGGCGGCCGCGGCCGTCGGCTTCGCCCGCCGCGACCTGCGTTAGGTTGCCTCCATGGACAACTGCGCCGGCACCAGGGGTGAGTCGTGACCAGGGCCGCCGCTGCGGCATACACGATCGCGCCGTTGAGCCCCAAGACCTGGCCGGCCTTCGAGGCGCTGGTGCAGCGACACAACGGTATCTTCGGAGGCTGTTGGTGCACCTGGTTCCACGACGGTCATCCGAGTTGCGTCGGCCGGGGCGAGACCGCCGAGGGAAACCAGGCGATCAAGCGGCGCCTCGTCGAGCAGGGCGTGGCGCACGCGGCGCTGGTCATGGCCGGCGACGAGGCCATCGCCTGGGCCGAATTCGGTACTCCGGCCGAGCTGCCGACCCTGCACCACCGCAAGCAGTACGACGCGACCAAGACCGCTGATCCCGACTACCGGATCACCTGCGTCTTCGTCGACAAGCGCTACCGGCGGCAGGGCGTGACCGAGCTGGCGATCACCGGCGCCCTCGAGCTCATCGCGCAGGCGGGGGGCGGGGTCGTCGAGAGCTACCCCCACGACCTGACCGACCAGATCAAGAAGATGTCGTCCTCGTTCCTCTACAACGGAACTCGGCGTCTCTACGAGCGGCTCGGCTTCACCTACGACCGGCCCAAGGGGCTGAAGAACTGCGTCATGGTCAAGACCGTCGACCCCGCCTGAGCGGGCTGGAGCACGACACGTGACCCGCGACGCCGCGCCGCCCCGCTGCGTGTCGTCGGGCCGTCGCTAGGCTGCCGGAGTGGCCGCGACCGAGACCAGACTGCTGTTGCTGGGCAGCGTGTTGTCGTTCGAACCGGTCAACGCCTACCAGTTGCGCCGCGAGCTGCTGACCTGGCGGGTGGATCAGTGGGCGCACGTCAAGCCCGGCTCGATCTACTCGGGTCTGGCCACGCTGACCAAGGACGGCTGCCTGGACCGGCACGACCTCCAGGAGGGCGGGCGGACGGTCGCCGTCTACACGTCCAGTCCGGCCGGCCGCGAGGAGTTCGATCGGCTGTTCGCCGAGGCGGTGCTGACCTTGGACCAGTCGTCCAACCTCGGCCTGCTCACGGCGCTGACCTGCATGCCCATGGTCGCGCGGGAACGCTTCGCCGAGTTGCTGCGCACCCGGATCACCCGCCTCGAGCAGCTCGCGGCGGATGCGCAGGCGCTGACGGACCTCGACGAGTCGCTGCTACCGCCGAACGTGCCGTTCATCAACCGGCTCTGGACCGGGCTGGTCGGACCCGAGCTGGCGTGGGCCGCCGACACCTTGGCGCGGGTCGAGCGCGGCGAGGGCGCCTTCGCCGGCGAGCCGTTCGAGTACACCCGGGCTCCGGGCGACCCGGGCAACGAGATCGAGCGCGACCGGCAGCGCTACCGGACGGCCTTGGGACTCGGGGGTGACGCCACAGACTTGCGCGTCGCGCGGTTATCTGGTTCATTAGTCATGTAATGAACCAAAGGAGCGCGAAGTGTTCGAGGGACGTGAGCCCATCTACCTGCAGATCGCCGAGACGATCCGCGGCGAGGTGCTCTCGGGCGCCCTCGGCGAGGGAGAACAAGTCATGTCGACGACCGGATACTCGACCACCTATCGGATCAACCCGGCCACCGCGGCCAAGGCGTTCGCCGAACTCGTCGCCGAGGGGGTCCTCGAAAAGCGGCGTGGCATCGGGATGTTCGTCGCGGACGGGGCGGCCGGGCGGCTGCGCTCGCAGCGCCGCTCCTCCTTCGTCGCCGACCGGCTCGAGCCGGTGGTCCGCGAAGCACTCGCGCTCGGGCTGACGGCCGACGAACTGGTGCAGCAGGTCCGGCGGATCGACGGCGGAGGCACCGACCGATGACCCCGTCCAGGAAGCCCGCATCGGACTCGACGTCCGCACCGAGGGCCTGACCGTCCGGTACGGCTCGACGCTGGCCGTGGATGCCGTGGACGTGACCTTCGCCGCCGGCCGGATCCACGGTCTGCTCGGCCGCAACGGCGCCGGCAAGACCACCTTGCTCTCGGTGATCGGACTGGCCTCCCGCGCACCGGTGACCATCCTCGACGAGGTGCACCTGGGCATGGACGCGCCAACCCGGCAGTTGCTGATCGATCTGCTGCTCGCCGACCTGGCCGAGGTGCCGCGCACCGTCATCCTGTCCAGCCACCTGATCGACGAGATCGGACACCTGCTCGAAACGGTCACGATCCTGCACAAGGGAAAGGTGCTGCTGGCGGAGGAGGCCGACGACGTCCGCCGGCGCGGGGTCACCATCACCGGCCCCGCGGCGCGGGTGGACGAGGTATGCCGCGGCCTCACCGTCGTGGGCACCCGCGACCTCGGACCCACGCGCCAGGTCACGGCATACGGGGAACTGTCCGGGAGCACCGTCGAGGCCGCCGAGCGGGCCGGGCTGGTCGTCGGCGCCCCGCCCCAGGGCGCGGCGTGGTTCGTCTTCGGGACCGCCGTCTACTTCGCCACCGTCTGGCTCGGGCCGATGGTCAGCGCCGGGGCGACCCGCCGCACCGTCGAGCGCGCCGGTCTGGTCGCGGCGCCGGCCCTCGGGCTCACCGGTGCCCTCGCCTGGATGCTCGTCAGCCATGCCGAGCATTGGATCTTCGGCCGCCTCGGGTGGGCCCATGGCGTCGACGGGAGACGCTTGTCCATCCTCGACGTCCCAGCGCTGACCTACCTGGCCGCTTTCGCCCTGACCATCACCATCGCAGCGGTGTGCGGCTCGCTCGTCGGTGTGACGTACTTCCGTTGGGGCGCCTGGGCCACGGTTCTGCTGCCGCTCACGCTGCTCCCGCTCGTCGCGTGCGCGCTGCTCGGTGTCGACTCGTCGATCGTCTTCCCGCCCTTCCTGCTGGACCTCGGCAACGCCCTCCGACCGGACGGGAATGCCTTCGGGCTGCTGGCGCGGCTAGGCTTCGGACTGGTCATCCTGGCCCAGACGGCCGGCGCGCACCACGCGCTGATCCGGCGGGTACCGGTGCGGAGCACCAAAGCGTGACCGGTGCGGAGCACCAAAGCGTGACCGGTGTGGTGCGGCGCACCACAGCGTGACCGGGCCACCCGGCATACGTGAGGAAGGGTCCATGCCAACCGATCCCCTGCTGGGCCGCTTGGCGCGGCTCTCGACGACGAGTCTGGTCGACGCCGCCCCGACCTTGCGGATCCTGCCTGCGGCGCTGCGTCCGGTGGCGCCGGGCCGTCGGGTCGCCGGGCGCGTGACCACGGCACGAGCCGATCGCGACCTGATGTCGGTCATCCAAGGGCTGCTGGAGTCCGGTCCCGGAGACGTGCTGGTCGTTGACGCCGGCGGGCAGGACCGGGCTGTCGCCGGTGAACTCTTCGGCACTGAGGCGCAGCGTCGGGGGTTGGCCGGGCTGGTGATCCTGGGACGCACCCGGGACACGGCGACCCTGGCGACACTGTCGATGCCGGTGTGGTCGACCGGGTTCGCGCCCAACGCGTATCCGGCGAGGTCACTGCCCGAGACCGGAGTCGACCTGTCCTTGGCAGGGGTGCGCGTCGGGGCCGGCGAGTTGATCGTCGGCGACGACGACGGGCTGGTCGTCGGGGGCGCAGCGGAGTTCGCTGCCGCGGTGGACGACGCAGAGGCGATCGAGGCCAGGGAAAGAGATCTGCAGGCTCGGCTGCTCGCGGGTGTCTCGCTCTTCGACGTCCTGAACTACGAGGACCACCTCACCGCGGTGCGCGAGGGCCGCCCGACCGGGCTGGCATTCGGCTGACCCGGCGATCCGGCCGGCATCCGCGCCGACGCCGTAGCCCTCGATGTCATCCGCCCCGTCACCCGCCACCGAGTAGCAGGGATCAGTCATGACCAGGTTCGCCCGACGGGCCCGACGCGTCCAGCCCTCGGCGATCCGCGAGTTCCTCTCGCTGGCCACCGACCCGCGAATCACCTCCTTCGCCGGCGGCTACCCCGACCCGGCGCTCTTCCCGATCGACGAGTTGCACACCATCTACGACGCGCTGCTGTCACCGGAGAACGCCTCGGTCCTGCAGTACACCGCCTCCGACGGCCTGCCCGAACTGCGCGAGCGCGTCGCAGCGCGCCTCACCGCCGACGGGATGCCGTGTACCGCGGACGACGTGCTGATCACCCAAGGGGGCCAACAGGGCCTGGACCTCACCGCGAAGCTGTTCATCGATCCCGGCGATGTCATCGTCACCGAGCGCCCCACCTTCCTCGGCGCGATCGTCGCGTTCAACCCGTGCGAGCCCGCCTACCGCTCGATCCCCATGGACGAACAGGGAATGGACACAACGGCACTCGAACACGTGCTGCGCGCCACCGATCGGGTCAAGCTGATCTATACCGTCCCGGACTACCAGAACCCCACGGGGCGCTCGATGAGTCTGGCACGGCGCCGCCACCTGGTGCGGCTCGCCGCGGAGCACGACGTCGTCATCCTGGAGGACACCCCGTATCGAGAGTTGCGCTACGAGGGCGAGCGGTTGCCGACCATCAAGAGCCTGGACACCGGCGGCCGGGTCGTCCATCTCGGCTCCTTCTCCAAGATCCTCGCCCCCGGGCTGCGACTCGGCTGGGCGCTGGCCAGCCCCGAGATCCGCGAGAAGCTCGCGCTGCTCAAGCTGGCCGCCGACACCCAGAACGGCACGCTCAACATGCGCGCCGCCGCCGCCTATCTGTCCGGATACGACATCGGGGAGCACGTCGCGCGCATGCTCCCCAGCTATCGGGCCAAACGGGACCTCATGCTCACGACCATGGCGGAGCACTTCCCGTCCGGGATCACCTGGACGCGCGCCCGAGGGGGCCTCTTCACGTGGGTTACCCTCCCCGAGCAGTTCGACGTGGCCGCCTTCCAACGCGACGTGCTCATTCCGCGGTCCGGTGTCATCGTCGTCCCCGGCGCCCCGTTCTTCGCCGAACGGCCCGAGGCCAACCACGCCCGGATGAGCTTCTCGGGAGTGTCGGACGACCGCCTCGTCGCTGGCGTCCGGGCCATGGGGGCGCTGCTCCGGGAGACGCTCACCTGAGCCCCCGAGCCGCCCCGAACCCCGGTCAGGGCTGCCGGACCGCGTGACGGAGGTAGACCACGCCGTTGTCGAATCGCCGATGGTCGAGCAACGCGAGGTCGAGCCGCACGCCGCGAGGCAGCGCCGGCTTCCCGCCGCCGATGAGCACCGGGCACAGCAGCAGCAGGCATTCGTCGACCAGTCCGTGCCGGAATGCCTCGGCTGCGAGGCTCGCTCCACCGATGCTCAGGTCGGCTGTCGAGGCCTGCTTGAGCCGTCGGACCTCTGCGGGATCGAAGTGCCGTTCGAGCCTGGTGCGCGCGGTCGACACGTCGGCGAGGGTCGTCGAGTAGACCACCTTGTCGGTGTCCCGCCAGATCCCGGCGAACTCCCGGACCACCGGTGGTTCGCCGGTCAGCCAGTCGTCGTCCTCCCAGACGCGCATCGTCTCGTACATGCCTCGCCCGTAGAGCGACGTGCCGATCTGCCGCTCGTGCTCGTTCCAGAAGGCGTGCACCGCCTCGTCCGGCACGGACCAGTCCAGCGAACCCGACTCGTCCTCGAGGAAGCCGTCGAGCGAGATGTTCGCCGCGTAGATGAGCCTGCCCATGACCCTCCTTGGCGGAAGAGATTCCGAGGCCCTGTCGACCCGCACAGTACCCGGCTCGAATCTCCTGCACCCCGACGCGATCAAGACCGGACCGACAGCTCATCGCGCCGGCGACCGCCACCCCTCGATCTCACGCACTTCCTCACCCATCGCGGCGTTCAGTTCACGAAGGAGGGTCGAGATCCGTTCCTCGTCCCACTTCATGGCCGCCACCTCGTCGCTGAGGGTGAGGATCGGAAGGGTCAGCCGGTCCCGTGTGGCGGCATAGTCGGCGTAGGTCCTCGCCCCGGGCTCGAGGTCGGCGGTGACCGCAGCGCGGGCCAGCAGTTCAGCGTCACGTAGCGCATCGGTCAGGCCGTGGGCGCTGATCGGGTCCTTCCACGAGCCCGCATCACCGACGAGTGCCCAGCCAGGTCCCCACGGGACGCGCAGGTGACCCGGTCGCCCGGGGAAAGTGCGTACAACTGATGCCAGACGAGCCGTCGCGAGCCGCTCACCCATCTGCGCCGACGCAGCCCCAACCAGTGCGAACAGCCTGTCGGCTCCACCGCGCCCGACGACTTCGGGCCGATGACCTGCGAAGACGCAGGTCAGCCCGCCGTTCGTCGGGATGAACCCGGCGGTCCCTGCGCGCCGGTAGGCCCACTCGTAGCCGCTGGCCTCGAGTCCGGAGAAGTAGGCGTAGCAGAAGGCACTGGTGTGGACTGCCCGGTGGGTCACCGGTGCACCGGCCCAGTCGGCCACCCGAGAGTTCCGCCCGTCCGCTCCGACGACCAATCGAGCTCGGATCCGTCGGAGATCAGCATCGCGGCGGTCGGTTCCGTGAGGGCGCACGAACACCCCAGTGACTCGTTCGTGGTCACGATCGAGGCCGACCACCTCGACGTGGTGTGCGATGCAGGCCCCCGCCCGTCGCGCACCCTCGACGAGAAGGGGATCAAGGACCGTGCGTCGGGGCGCGGCGAGCGCCTCGACGCCCGGAGATGGCTTGACCGGCAACCGCAGGTCGGCAGTCGCGAAGTGAAACGTGACCTCCCGAATCGCCGGCGTCCCAGCCCTGGTGACAGCGTCCATCAGACCCCAGCGGGACAGTTGCAGGACTCCGCCTCGCATCAGTGAGTATGTCAACTCGACTTGGCCCCACTAGGGCGGCTTGAGTTGGCCCCACCT
>CAZYHR010000005.1:0-38884 GCA_964647395.1 uncultured Intrasporangiaceae bacterium
GGAGGAGGGCATCGTCGCCGGTGGCGGCGTGGCGCTCATCCAGGCCGCCAAGGTCGCCTTCGACGGGCTCGAGGTCACCGGTGACGAGGCCACCGGGGCCAACATCGTCCGGGTCGCCTGTGAGGCCCCGCTCAAGCAGATCGCGATCAACGCCGGTCTCGAGGGCGGCGTCGTGGCGGAAAAGGTCCGCGGGCTGGACAAGCGCGAGGGCCTCAACGCCGCCACCGGGGACTACGAGGACCTGGTCAACGCCGGCATCATCGACCCGGTCAAGGTGACCCGGTCGGCCCTGCAGAACGCCGCGTCGATCGCCGCGCTGTTCCTCACCACCGAGGCGGTCATCGCCGACAAGCCGGAGAAGGCCATGCCGGCGATGCCGGGTGGCGACGGCGGCATGGGTGGTATGGACTTCTGACGACGCCGGCCACCGAAGCCGAAAAGTGGAGCCTGCCCGCGGTCTGACCGCGGGCAGGCTCCACCGCCGTGGTACCGCGAGTTCCCGGGCGCTCAGCGGGGGGCGGGCCGACCCGGGGTGAGCCCGGCGGCGACGGCTGCGGCGCGGGCTGCATCGAGCAGGTCGGCGACCGGGCGACCGGTGGCTGCGGCGGCACCGGCGACATCCTCGAACTCCGCGGTGGCGGTGACGATCACCCCGTCCCGGGCGCCGAGTTTGATCCGCACCTGGTGGCCGGCCACGTCGACGGTGACCCAGCAGCGGGCCAGGGCCGGGCGGCATACCTCGTGCTCACGGATGCCGAGCGTCGACGTATGCCGAAACACGGTGTCCCGCAAGGCATCCCGTTGCGTCGGAGCGCCGAGCACGTGCAGGGTGTGGGCGGGCCGGCCCTTCTTCATGACGACGGGGGAGAGCCACGCGTCGGCGGCCCCGGCGGCCAGCAGCGCCTCGAGCACGTGCGGCCAGGCGCGCGGGTCGAGGTCGTCGACGTTGGTCTCCAGCACCACCAGCGTCTCGCCGCCCCGGGCCGGGCCGGTCAGATCGCCGATGACGACCCGCACGACGTTGGCGTGGTCGACCGGGTCGCGCGTCCCCGCACCGAGGCCGGTGGCCCGCACGGTCAGCGCGGGCAGGCCGCCCTGCCCGGAGCACAGGGCCGCGAGCAGCGCCGCACCCGTCGGGGTCGCGCACTCGCCCGAGCCGGCCCCGGTCACCGCGAGCCCGGCCACCAGCCGCAGCACCGCGGGCACCGGCACCGCCAGCCGTCCGTGGGCCGCCGCGACGGAGCCGGACCCGAGTTCGATCGCCGAGCACGAGAGGGTCTCGACGCCGAGGTCGGCCAGGGCGGCACAGACCCCGACGACGTCGGCGACCGAGTCCCAGGCGCCGACCTCGTGGAAGTGCACCTGCTCGGCGGGTATGCCGTGCACCGCACCTTCGGCCTCGGCCAGCCGGCCGAAGACGGTCAGCGCGTCGGAGAGGACCCGGTCCGGCAGGGTGGCCGCCCCGAGCAGCGCGCGCAGGTCGGCCCAGCTTCGGTGGGGGTGCTGCTCGGGCTCGGTGTCGATCTCGACCTTGTTGGCCCGCAGGCCGGCTCGGGTCACCGGCCGGGCGAGCACGCGCACCGCCTGCGGCAGCACCGCGCCCACCGCGGCGTTGACCCGGTCGAGGTCGGCGCCGGCGTCGAGCAGCGCGCCCAGGAGCATGTCGCCCGCGATCCCGGCGGTCGCGTCGATCCAGACGTGGCGGGTCACGCTGACACCCTAGGGGCGGCGGACGCCCGGCCGGCGACGTCTCACGGTGCGGCGATCTGCGCGGCCAGGTGCCCGCCGCCGTAGCCGTTGTCGATGTTGACCACCCCGACCCCGGGCGCGCACGCGTTGAGCATGGCCAGCAGCGCGGCCACCCCGCCGAACGACGCGCCGTAGCCGACCGAGGTCGGCACCGCGACGACCGGGGCCGCCACGAGGCCGGCCACCACCGCCGGGAGCGCCCCGTCCATGCCGGCGACGACGACGACCGCGCGGGCCGAGCGCAGCAGGTCGAGTTGGCCGAGCACCCGGTGCAGGCCGGCGACGCCGACGTCGCAGACCAGTTCGGCGGGGCGGCCGAGGTGCCGGGCGGTGAGCAGCGCCTCACGCGCGACCGGCAGGTCGGAGGTGCCCGCCGCGCAGACGACGACCAGACCGCCGGTCGGCTCCGGCCGCTGCGCCGGCCAGACCAGCAGCCGGGCCACCTCGTCGTGGTGGGCGTCGGGCAACTCGGTGAGCACCGCCTTGACGTGCTCGGGGGCGGCCCGGGTGAACAGCGTCGGCATCGCCGGGGCCCGCTGGCCCAACTCGCGCGCGATGGCGGCCACCTGGGCCGCCGACTTGCCCTCGCAGTAGACGGCCTCGGGATAGCCGCGGCGCTGCACCCGGTCGAGGTCGAGCCGGTGCTCCGGCCCGTCCGGCGCGTCAGCCGCCATGCCGCACTCCGATGATCGACAGGGTGAACGCGCCGGACTGGATGCCCGCCAGATCGACTGTCACATAACGGAACCCGGCGGCCCGCAGGGCCGCCAGCAGGGCCCCGCGGACCGGCTCGGCCAGCGCCCGGGCCAGCTCGGTCTCGAGCAGTTCGACGCGCGCCACCTCGCCGTGGTGACGCACCCGGCAGTCGCTGAAACCCAACTCGCGCACGGCCCGCTCGGCGGCCTCGACCTGGGCGAGCTTCTCCGGCGTGACCGGCTCGTGGTGCGGGATCCGTGAGGCCAGGCACGGCGCGGCGGGCTTGTCCGCGCAGGCCAGCCCGAGCGCCCGGGCGACCTCGCGCACCTGCGTCTTGCCCAGCCCGGCGTCCGCGAGCGGGCGCAGCACCCGGTGCGCGGTCGCCGCCGCCGCCCCGGGCCGGTCGGGGCGGACCGCGTCGTCGGCGTTCTCGCCGTAGGCGATGGCGGCCAGCCCGTGGGCGGCGGCGATCCCGCCGCCGATGACGGTGAACAGCTCGTCCTTGCAGTGGAAGCAGCGGTCCGGACCGTTGGCGATGTAGGCCGCCCGCTCACCCTCGTGGGTCGGCACCTCGACGACCTCGACCCCGATCTGCCGGGCCACCAGGTGTGCGGCGGCCCGCTCGTCGGTGGCCAGGCTGGGTGACACGCCGAGCAGCGCCAGCACCCGGTCGGCCCCCAGGGCCCGAACCGCGAGCGCCAGCACCGTCGCCGAGTCGACCCCGCCCGAATACGCCACTCCCAGACGGCCGTCCGCGAGGGTGTCGGACAGGTCCGTGACGAGGCGGGTCACCGCGGCCGCGGTGCCGGGGGCCAACGCCCCCAGGTCTGCGGCGGGTCGGGTGTGGTCGAGGTCGGCGGTCATGCCTCTCAGTCTGCCTCCTTGGCCAGCGGTGCGGTCCACCGCCGGCGCAGGTGGTGCGCCGCCATCTTGGGCTGCCGGTCCCGGGTGAACGCGCCCTTCTTGTTGCCGCCGACCCGCATGATGCCGGCCGTCGTCATGAAGTCGGCGAAGTTCCACATCTGCTCGCCGATCACGGCGGGGCAGGCGTCGAAGACCCGGTGGTTCATGTCGAGGTAGTCGAGCTGGTACTCCTCCGACCACGGTTCGGCCGGCAGCTGGTGGTGGCCGGGCATGGTGTCGGCGCCGTACTCGGTGATGATGATCGGCTTGCCCTCGCCGGCCCACCCGGCCAGCTCGCCGGCCCAGTCGATCTCGGCGTTGGCCAGGTCGTTGGTCCGCACGTACCAGCCGTAGTAGCGGTTGAGCATGAGGAAGTCGGCGAACTGGCTGACCCGGCACTTGCCATGCGGGGCGAGCATGACGTTGACGAAACCGACCGGCCGGGTCGGGTCGGCTTCGCGCGCGACGTCGAACAGCGGCCGGAAGTACTCCTCGGCACCCTGGGTGTCCGACTCGGGCTCGTTGGCGATCGACCAGGCGATGACGCACGGGTGGTTCTTGTCCCGCGCGACCAGTTCGCGGATCTCCCGGGCGTGCACCGCCTGGGTCTCGTCGTTGCTCGTCTCCGGCGAGAAGGTCTGGTAGCCCTGCCCGCCGAAGATGCCGCCGCCGATGCCCTGGTTGAGCCCCACCGCCGGCGTCTCGTCGATGACCAGGACGCCCTCGCGGTCGGCGTAGTCCATGACCGCCTCGCTGTAGGGGTAGTGCGAGGTGCGGAACGAGTTGGCACCGACCCAGCGCAGCAGCTCGAAGTCGCGGATCATCATCGCGTCGTCGTGCTTCTTGCCGACCGTGACGTGGTCCTCGTGCATGCCGAAACCCTTGAGGTAGACCGGTTTCCGGTTGACTAGCAGCTGGGTGCCCTGGATCTGCACGGTGCGCACCCCGACGCTCTGGTGATAGCTGTCGACCAGCCCGCCGTCGGCGTCGAGCAACTGCAGTTCCAGGTCGTAGAGGTAGCCGTCGCCGGGTCCCCACAGGTGCACGTCCGGCACCGTGAGCTCGCCCTGCGCGCCCTGCCCGGTGGCCACCTCGGTGCCGTCGGCGTCCCGCAGCACCACCGCGACGGTGTGGTCGTCCGGGCCGGTGGCCCGGGCGGCATACCGGATCGTGCCGGTGCGGCCCGCGAAGTCCGTCGTCACCGTGACGTCGTCGAGGTATGCCGCGGGCGTGGCGACCAGCCACGGGCTGCGGTGGATGCCCGCATAGTTGAAGAAGTCGTGCCAGTAGATCTGCCGTCGACCGGCCGGGGTGTCCTCGACGACACCCGGCGGGATGGTCTGGAAGGTCAGCACGTTGCTGACGCAGACGGTGAGCCGGACGGCCCGGCCGGGGGCGACGTGTTCGGTGATGTCGGCCTCGAAGGGCAGATAGCCGCCCGAGTGCGAGACGACCTCGGCGTCGTCGACCCAGACCGTCGCATGGTGGGTCGCGGACTCGAAGTGGACGACGATGCGCCGGTTGGCCCAGCCGGCCGGCACCTGGACCGTGCGCTGGTACCAGGCGTCCCCGATGTGGTCGTGGGCGGCCTTGTCGGTGAGCAGGTCGTTGTAGCTCGCCGGCACCGCCATCGGGCGGGACTGCGGCAACCGGCCCTGCCACCAGCGCTGCTGCCGTCCCACACCGTCCGGGTCGAACCGGAAGTCCCAGATGCCCGACAGGTCCTTGCGCTCACGGGTGGCGCTGTCCTGGGGACGCAGCATCGTCGAGGTCCTTTCTCACGCAGACATGGTCGAATGGCTCCGAGGCGTCGTCGACCCGGGCCACCGCCCCTATTCCACCCCGAGACGGCGCCATCCGGCAGGGGTTGCCGGGTGTTGCGCGCTCCAGGAGGCTAGCGTTGGCCCATGGACCATAAACCGACCGTCTACGACGTCGCCCGGCTGGCCGGGGTCGCGCCGTCGACGGTCTCCCGGGCCTTCTCCCGGCCCGGGCGGGTCAGCGCCGAGACGGCCGCCCTGGTGCGGCGCGCGGCCGAGGAGTTGGGCTATCGGGTCGACGGTCCGGGCGACCTGGTCCCGCCGCGGACCCGCAGCCGCACCCTGGCCCTGTTCGTCAGCGACATCTCCAACCCCTTCTACTTCGAGATCATCCGCGGGGCGCACGACGCGGCCAGCGCGGCGGGCTATGCGCTGATCCTGTGCCACACCCAGGAGTCGGGCCGCAACGAGCGGGCCGTCGTCGAGCGTTCGCTCTCCCTCGTCGAGGGCTTGGTGCTGTCCAGCTCGCGGATGTCCGATTCCGGCATCCGGATGATCGCCAAGCAGGTGCCGACGGTCGTGCTCAACCGGGTGCTGCCCGACGTGCACAGCATCGTCACCGACAACCCGCGCGGCGCCCGCCGCGCGGTCGAGCACCTCGGCTCGCTGGGGCACGACCAGATCACCTACATCGCCGGGCCCGAGGAGAGCTGGGCCGACGGTATGCGGTGGCGCTCGATCCGCGAGGCCGGCCACGAACTGGGCATCCGGGTGCGCCGGCAGGGGGCCTACATGCCGACGGTCCGGGCCGGTCTCAAGGCCGCCCGGGACTACGCGCCGCACGCCTCCAGCGCGGTGATCACCTACAACGACCAACTCGGGGTGGGTTTCGTCAGGGGCTGCCAGGCGACCGGCCTGCGGGTGCCCGACGACGTCAGCGTCGTGGGGTTCGACAACATCTTCATCGACGACATCGTCACGCCGGGGCTGACCACGGTCGCCGGCCCGCTGCACTCGCAGGGGTCGATCGGGGTGTCCAACGTCATCGGCATGATCAAGGGCGCGCGGCCCTCGTTCGAGCCGATGGTGCTGCCGACCCGGCTCGTGGTGCGCGGCTCGACCGGTCAGCGCAGGCGGAAGAGCACCTCGCCGGCGCGCGGCACGACGAAGACGTCGGGGTCGGCCGACCACTCCTCGACGTCGATGGTCGCCGGGTCGAGATAGCCGAGATTGGCTGCGCGGCATACGTCTTCGGGGATCGCGGTGGCCAGGGTGACCTGCACGCGCAGCCGCTCCTCACCGGTCTCCGGGTCATAGGTGCCCGCCCCCCGCAGGTGCGTCGAGTGCGCGAGCACGCCCCACGGGTAGTCCTTGAACGTGTCCCACTGCTTGACGAAGTAGTCGCGACAGTGGTAGCCGAGCTCGTAGATCTCCGGGTGCATCTGCGCGATCTCGGTGATCCACGGGGCATAGATGACGACCTCGCCGCCGTCGGCGACCACCGGCTCGAGCTTGTAGAAGCCCTTGGCGGCGGTCCAGATGTCCTTGTAGAGCGGCGGGATCACCGAGAGCACCTTGCGCACCGGCGCATCGAGGTACTCGACGTGGGTGGCCGCGCACACCTCGGCCGCGTCGGCCCAGGAGGACTCGGTGTCGCCGTAGGAGATCGAGTGCAGGTCCTCGCTGCCGGATTCGACGACGCAGCAGAAGGCGAGCTTGTCGGCGGGGATGTACGAGCAGCCCTCGTTGATCAGCGCGCGCACCGGCGTGATGCCGGTCGTGCCGATGATCTGCCACGACGTGATGAGGGCGCCGATCCAGTGCGAGACGTCGATGACGTCGTGCCCGGCGATGCCGGGGAAGAAGTACTTGTTCCCGCCGGAGATGCCGACGACCTCGTGCGGCAGCACCGGGCCGACGACCAGGGCCACGTCGTGTTCGACGACCATCTTGTTGAGCAGCACGTCGACGTCGAGCGAGAGCCGGCCCTCGGAGATCTGCTCGATCCGGCTGGCCGGGATGGTGCCGAGGTTGGCGAAGGTGTCGTGGTCCCACCACTCGTGGTTGTGCAGCGTGGCGCCGGGGAAGGTGGTCTCGAACTCACCGGCGGGGTAGCCGAGCATGGTCGCCAGGGCGTCCTCGGACATGCCCTTGTGGGTGCCCAGGGCGACGAGCACGCTGATCCGCGAGGCGCGTCCGGCCAGCCCCTCGTATGCCGCCCGCCACAGCAGCGGCAGCGGGCAGGTCCGCGTGTCGTCCGGCACGAGGACCAGCACACTGCGGCCGTCGAGGTCGGTGTCGGCGAGTTGGTCGAGCATGAACTGACGCACCTGCTCGGAGGTCAGCACGCCGTCGACGCCACCGGCGCGGGTGGCAGGGCGGGTGAACGGGCGGGTCGGTGCAGTCGTCATGGGATCACTGTGCGTCCCGGACGGCCCGACCCGCAAGCAGGACGGACAACACCTGGCAATCTTTGGTCGGGCGAGGGGGCGCTGAGCAGGATGGGGGCATGACCTCCCCGTGGACGCTCGACGACGACCGACTGCTCCCCGCGGAACCGACCACGAGGGAGATCGCCCGGCGCCTCTATCAGGGGGTCCGCGACCTGCCGATCATCTCGCCGCACGGCCATGTGCCGCCCGAGTGGATCGCCGACGACATCCCCTTCCGCGACCCGGCCAGCCTGCTCATCACCCCGGACCACTACGTGTGCCGGCTGATGAACGCGGCCGGCGTCGACCTGAGCGACCTCGGCGTCGGCCAGGGACCGCTCGACGAGGCCGGGTCCCGGCGGGCCTGGCGGATCTTCTGCGAGCACTGGCCGCTCTATCGGGGCACCCCGAGCCGGTTCTGGATGGAGACCGAACTGGTCGAGATCTTCGGGGTCACCGAGCGGCCCAGCGGTGCGGCGGCCGACCGCATCTACGACACCATCGCCGGGTGCCTGGCCGACGCGGCATACCGTCCGCGCGCGCTGATGGAGCGCTTCGACATCTCGCTCATCGCCACGACCGACGACCCGTGCGACGACCTGCGGCACCACCGCAAGCTGCACGACGAGGGCTACCCGCGGCGGGTCCTGCCGACCTTCCGGCCGGACCGTTATCTCGAGCCGGGCCGCCCGGACTTCCCGCAGCTCATGCAGGCGCTGGCCCAGGCCTCCGGGGTCGACACCGGCGACTACCGCGGCTTCATCGCCGCCCTGGAGAACCGGCGGGAGTTCTTCAAGGCCAACGGCGCGGTGTCCACCGACCACAGCCACGCCGACGTCGTCACGCTGAGCCTGGCCGAGGCGGACGCGGCCCGCATCTATGCCGCGGCGCTGGCCGGCACGGTGAGCGAGGACGACGCCACGGCGCTGCGGCGGCACCTGCTCGTCGAGATGGCCCGGATGGCCACCGAGGACGGGCTGGTCATGACCCTGCACCCGGCGGTCTACCGCAACCACGACCCGCAGGCGCTGGCCGCCTATGGTCCGGACACCGGCCACGACATCCCGATCGCGGTCGAGTTCACCCGCGGTCTGCAGCACCTGCTCTCGCGTTTCGGCAACACCGAGGGGTTCCACCTCGTGCTGTTCACCCTCGACGAGACGGTCTTCTCCCGGGAGATCGCCCCGTTGGCCGGCTACTACCGCAGCGTGTACGCCGGGGTGCCCTGGTGGTTCATCGACGCCCCCGAGGCGATGCGCCGGTTCCGCGGCGCGGTGACCGAGACCGCCGGCTTCAGCCGCACGTCGGGCTTCATCGACGACACCCGGGCGTTCTGCTCGATCCCGGCGCGGCACGACATGTCCCGCCGGGTCGACTGCGGCTTCCTGGCCCAACTGGTCGCCGAGCACCGGCTCGACGAGGACGAGGCCGCCGACACGGCTCACGCCCTGGTGGCCGACAACCCCCGGAAGGTGTTCAAGCTATGACCGCTCAGCCCACCGGTCGCCGGCTCTCCCGCGACACCGACGGCCGTCCCAAGGCTCCCGTGCGCATCGTCCACCTCGGGCTCGGCAACTTCTTCCGGGCCCACCAGTGCTACTACACCGAGCACGCGCCGGACGCCTCGTCCTGGGGCATCGCGGCCTTCGTCGGCCGGGGGGCCGGACCGGCGCAGGAGATGGCCGAGCAGGACGACCTCTACACGTTGGTCGTCAACCACGCGGACGGGCCGGTGGCCGAGACCATCTCGAGCATCGTCGCCGTCCACGCGGCCGAGGACCTGCCCGCCTGGTATCGCTACTTCGTCGATCCGCAGCTCGCGGTGGTGACGATGACGGTGACCGAGGCCGGCTACCGGCGCAACGAGCACGGCGGGCTGGACCTGGCCGACCCGGGGGTCGCGGCCGACCTCGAGGCGCTGCGCGCCGACCCGGCGGCCCAGGTCGAGAGCGCCCCGGTCAAGCTGGTCGCGGGTCTGCTCGCCCGGCGCGACGCCGGGGCCGGGCCGTTGACCATCTGCCCGTGCGACAACGTGCCGGACAACGGCGAGATGGCCCACCGGGTGGTGCTCGACGGCGCCCGGCAGATCGATCCGTCGTTGGCCGCCTGGATCCAGGAGAACGTCGGGTTCGTCACGACGATGGTCGACCGGATCACCCCTCGGGCGACCGAGCAGGACCGGCTGCAACTGCTGCAGGACACCGGCATCGACGACCCGGCCCTGGTCATGACCGAGCCCTACCTGGAGTGGGTGCTCGCCGGCAACTTCGTCGCCGGCCGCCCGGCCTGGGACGCGGTGGGCGCGAACTTCGTCGAGGACACCGCGCCGTTCGAGGAGCGCAAGCTGTGGCTGCTCAACGGCTCGCACTCGCTGATGGCCTACGGCGCCTCGATCCGGGGGCATGAGACCGTCGCCGAGGCGATCGCCGACCCGGTGGTGCGCGACTGGGTCAACGCCTGGTGGGACGACGCCAGCCCGCACCTGTCGGTGCACGCCGACGAGGTGACCGCCTACCGCGAGGCGCTGCTGGAGCGCTACGCCAACCCCAACATCCGCCACCTGCTGGCCCAGATCGCCGCCGACGGCACCCAGAAGGTGCCGATCCGCATCGTCCCCGCGCTGCGTGCCGAGCGGGCGGCCGGCCGGCTGCCGATGGGGGCCATGCGGGCCGTCGCGGCGTGGCTGTGCCACCTGCGTGGTGCCGGAGCGCCGGTGACCGACGCGCACGCCGACGAGGTGCTGCCGCTGGTCGCCGGGCCGCTGCCGGAGGCCGCCGAGCGGCTGCTGGGCTGGCTCGGTGTCGACGACGCCGAGGTGACCGGGGGCATCGTCGCCCTGGCCCGGGAACTGGTCCCGCAGGGCTGACCCGGGCCCCGGGCCGGGATCGGTGGTGGGACGGGCGCTGCTTCGCCCAGGGGTGCCGGCCCGGGACTGATGTCCGGCCGTCGCAATTGTTGGCAACCCGTTTACCGATGCTTCGCCAACCCCAAGACTGTAAGCGCTTCAGCACCACCCACCACCGGCGCGTCAGTGCGGATGCCTGGCGCGGTTCGAAGGGCAGGCCCATGGTATCATCCTCCGCGCCGACCACAGAGCGACTTGGTGCGCTCGAGACGACCAAGCCGTCCGCGCTGCTCGGCTACGGTCTCGGTGACTTCGGCTGCAACCTCGCCTTCTCGCTGTCCACGAGCTTCCTGCTCTTCTACTACACCGACGTCGCGGGCCTGTCGGCCGCGGCCGTGGGCACGATGTTCCTCGTCGTGCGGCTGTGGGACGCCTTCACCGACCTGCTCGCCGGCCGGCTGGTCGACCGCACGATGACCCGGTGGGGCAAGTTCCGTCCGTTCATCCTCTTCGGCGCCGTGCCGCTGCTGTTCCTGTCGGTGCTGACCTTCAACGTGCCCGAGAGCATGCGGGTCACCGAGGGCAACCCCAACCAGGGCCCCGGGCTGCTCTACGCCTATCTCACCTACGCAGTCCTCGGCCTGCTCTACTCGATGGTCAACATCCCCTACGGCTCGCTGGCCTCGGCGATGACCCAGTCGGTCAACGAGCGGGCCAAACTGGTCGCCGCCCGGTTCTTCGGCAGCGCCCTGGCCGGCGTCTTCCTCACCTGGATCATCGCCCCGCGGATCTCGGACCTGCAGAAGAAGAGCAGCGCCCTGCAGTCCCAGCTCAAGGATGCGACCGCCGCGGGGGACACCGCCAAGGTCGCCGACCTCAAGCAGCAGATCGCCCAGTTCCAGCCCGACCTGCAGGCGGTCTTCACCCAGACCACCCTGTGGTTCGTCCTGCTCGGCTCGCTCTGCTTCGGCCTGACCTTCTGGTTCTGCCGCGAGAAGGTGACCCGGGCCCAGCCCCGCGTGTCGATCTCCGAGACCTGGGACACCCTCAAGAGCAACAAGCCGCTGGGCATCCTGTGCCTGGCCAGCCTCTTCTACCTCATCGGCCTGTTCGCGGTGCCGGCGGCCAGCGTCTACTACGCCCGCTACATCCTCGGCGACACCGGCCTGACGGTGGCGATGTCGATCATGAACGCCGGCGTGTCCATCGTCGCCACCCCGTTCATCCCGTGGATCATCCGCAAGATCGGCAAGAAGAACCTGTTCCAGTACTCCGGGCTGCTCACCGTCATCGGCGGCGTCGTGCTGTTCATCCTGCCGGCCGGAGCGGTGCTGCTGGCGATGATCTTCCTGGCGGTCAAGGGTGCCGGCGCGAGCTTCATCAACACCGCGATGTTCGGCCTGGAGGCGGACACCGTCGAATACGGCGAGTACAAGTCCGGTAAGCGGTCCGAGGGAGCGACCTATTCGATCTTCTCCTTCACCCGCAAGGTCACCCAGGCGCTCGGTGGCGCCGCCGGTGCCTGGCTCATCGGCGTGGCCGGCTACGTCGCCAACGCCCCGACCCAGACCGACGCGGCGATGACGGCCATCCGCGCCTCCATCGGCCTGGTCCCGGCCGTCTGCGCCGTCATCGCGATGCTCATCTTCTGGAAGTACCCGCTCACCGACGACACCTTCCGGCAGATCCGCGCCGAGGTCGAGGCCCGCAAGGCCAAGCTCGACTCCGTCGTGGTCGGCGAGGGCGAGGTCGTCAAGCACTGAGCCGGCCGGGCGCAAGGTCCGCCCAGCAGCAGCCGGCAGCCCCGGTCGACGCCGCGTCGGCCGGGGCTGCCCACGTCACGGGCGGATCAGACCCATCGGCGCACCCGGGCGCGGTAGGCGGCATACTCGGCGCCGAAACGCGCTGCCAGCAGGGCCTCCTCGCGGGCGACGATCCAGCGGTCCAGGACCAGGACGACCACCGGCAGGACGGCCAGCGGCCACCAGGTGCCGATGACCAGCGCCGCTCCGACGTACCAGCCGACGAAGGCGAGATAGGCGGGGTGCCGGCTGAAGCGGAACGGCCCGCCGGTGACCAGCGCCGACCCCTGCCGCCAGGCGGTCGTCGTCGTGCCGGCGTCGTCCATGACCGAGGTCGCCCAGTACATCAGCCCGAGCGAGCCGAAGACCAGGACCAGGCCGACGGTCCGGACGGTCGACTCGTAGGGGATCGGCCACGGCCAGACGCGGCTGGCCAGCACCGCCGCGGCGAACGGCACGAGCAGCACGACCGGCGGCGGTGGACGCCAGCGCGGGGCGACGGGCGGGTCGGCCGGCTCGGTCATGGGCCCAGGTTACGGTGCTGCCATGACGGTGTGGATCGACCGGCCGATCTGGCCCAACCACGGGACCGTCTTCGCGCACCTGGTCAGCGACACGGCCTACGAGGAACTGCACGAACTGGCCCGTGCGGCCGGGCTGCACCCGCGCTCCTTCGACGGCGATCACTACGACGTGCCACAGCAGCGGTATGCCGCGGTGCTGGCGGCCGGTGCTCGGGTCACCGACGGTGCCGACCTGGTGCGCCGACTCAACGCCAGCGGGCTGCGGCTGCGCAAGCGCAAGGGCGACCGCGGGATCGCCCGGGTGCGCGGCCTGCGGTTCGCCAGTGGTGACGTCGTCGACGCCGACCTGGTGCTGGCCGACCGACCGCTGGACGAGGCCCTCGTCGGCATGGCGATGTGCTTCGTCCGCGACGCCGGCGGGGACTTCGCCGTCGTGTGGTCGCCGCGGCGGCGGGAGTGGGGCTCGCCCGGCGGGTGGCGCGAGGCGGACGAGACGCCGGTCGCCAACGCGGTCCGCGAGGTTCACGAGGAGTGCGGCCTCATCGTGGACCCCGCGGCGCTGCGACCGGTCGGCTACGAGCGGTTCACGCCGCTGTCGGGGCGGGCGTCGGAGGTCATGCCGTGGCGGCCCGGCCCGCGCAACCACCTGCAGTTGTTCGAGGCTCGCCTGACCGAGCGACGGCCCGCCCTGCGGCCCGAGTCGCCCGAGGTGCCCGCGCCCCGGTGGGTCGACGTGCCGGCCTTCCGGCGCCTGTGTGGGGAGCTGTTCTGGTGGCCCCTCGCCGAACGCCGGTTGTGACGCTGCCGGCTGTGCCGCTGCCGGTTGTGCCGCTGCCCGCCTCTGCCGCGGCCCGCCGGTGACCCGTCGCGCCGGTGCCGGTCCGCGGACCGCCCAGCCGACCGGCCCCGCCGCTCAGCGCGAGAACAGCCCGCGCACCGAGTCCTCGGTGGTGCGATAGGTCGTGCCGGCCTTGCCGAGCAGCTGACCGATCGCGTCGAGGTCGTCGCGCACCTGCTTCTGCAGGCCGCGCCAGCGGGTCATGACCTCTTGGAACTCGGTGGCGGCCGAGCCGGTCCAGGCGCCCTGCAGCGCGCCGAGACGGCCGGCCAGCGCGGCCACCGACTGCTCGAGCTCGGCGGCGTTGCGGGTGATGTCGGCCGAGGCGGCCTGGATGCGGTCGGTATCGACGGTGAACGCCATGGGGTCCTCCTGGGGGGTGAGCCGGCGGTTCCAGCTGCTGAGGGCACGGTAGGCCGGATCGGGTCACGGCGTCGAAAGTTATCCACAGGCGCCCACGCGGCATACCCTCTGGGGCATGGAAGCGATCGCCGTCGACCACCTCATCGTGCTGGCCCGTGACCTGGCCGAGGGCCGGGAGTGGGTCGAGCACCGGCTCGGGTTGCCGATGCAGCCCGGCGGGCAGCACGAGGCGTGGGGGACGCACAACGTCCTGCTGTCGCTCGGCCCGCAGACCTATCTGGAAGTGCTGGCGATCAACCCGGCCGTGCCGCGGCCCGGGCCGTTCTATCCGCTCGGGCTCGGCGACCCGGCGCTGGCCCGGCGGCTGCAGCAGACGCCCCTGCTGGCGCACTGGATGGTGCGGGTCGACGCCCTGGCGGGCGACGGGCTGCAGGAGTTCAGCCGCGGCGACAACCGTTGGCGCGCAGTGCTGCCCACCGACGGGGCGCTGCCGATGGGTGGGGTGGTGCCGAGCCTCATCGAGTGGCTGACCCCGCCACCCGCCGGCCGGCTACCGGCCAGCGGCGCCACCCTGCGCGCCCTGACCCTGACCACGCCCGAGCCGGACGCGCTGACCCGGATCATGCACGGCCTGTCGGCCACCGGCGCCCTCGACCTCGTGACGGTCCTCGCCGGTGCCGAGCCGCAGGTGTCGGCCACCATCGACACGCCGCGCGGCCCGGTGACCCTGTGACTGGGTGACCCGGTGACCCGGTGACCCGGGTGACCCGGGGCTGCTCAGCCGGGCCACCGGGTCCGCTCCCGGCCTAGGGCGATCCGCCCGTGTGCCTTCAGCGCGGCGACGTTGCGAACGACGAGCGACCCTCGCCACTCGGTCATCGCCTGCTCCTCCTCCTGGGGGAAGGCGCCACCCCAGTCCCAGAACGGGGCCCAGGACCCGTCCGCCTCCTGGGTGGCCACCGTGTGGTCCAGGGCAAGCTCGAGCGGCTCGACCAGGACCGCGGCCAGCGGGTGAGCCGGATCCGGCACCACCCACAGCGGGTGGATGCCATAGCGCCCGAACTCCTCGGGTCGCCGCATGACCCGCTCGGGCAGTACCGAGGAGAGGTATGCGGCTGCCTCACCTCGGGTGGACTCCGGCACGGCCGGCTCTGCGGCGAAGTGGGCCAGCGCGTCATGGGCGTTGACGTCGGCTGCAGTCAACCCAGCGCGGGCTACAGAGCGCGCCTGCTCGGTGAGCTCTTCGAGCAGCGCTGCACTGACGGAGCCCGGCGTGGCTGCCGCGCGACGCCACAGGTGCGCGGTCAGTGCCACTCCTGGGTTGGCCACGAAGCCGTCGAAGGTCTCGGCGAGTTGCCCCTCCCGCGACTGGTCCCACCATGGGGCGTGCGGACTGCCCTGAGCAGTCGGCGGGAGGAACGGCCAGACCACGAAACCGTCGTCGTTCCGGGTGGCCGTGCCGACGATCCACTCACAGGCGGCCACGACCATTGGGTGGTCACCCGCCGCACCGTGCTGGCGAAGGATGTCCAGTGCCGTCAGCGTGGCGAGGACACTTGACTCGGGTGCCCGGCAGTCGCTCTCCAAGGCGCGCCCGAATCCGCCGTCGCCCGAGCGAAACTCCTCAAGCTCGTCAGCGATCGCCTCCACCGACCCACCATCGAGAAGGTGTGCGAGGCGGGCACGTTCGAGTGGCCGGGCCTGGCGCTCCACGAAGGAACGGGCACGTTCAACAGCCTCCGGGCTCAGCGCCGACGTCATGGGATTGACGCTACCGCCGCCGCCCTGACAGGCCCATTCGTGGTAGCGGACTCCGGCTCTGGACGGCAGGCGGCGATCGCTCAACAGGGGACACACCAGGTGCCCTGACGAGGACGAGTGCCCGCCTGGAGCGGCGGGTTCGCCAGGATTTCGGGGACACAGCAGAGGAGGTGGTGGGGCTCCTCCACGATTCACTTCACCCGGAGCGGGTTCAGGCTGCGGCCGTGATCGGGGCGGGAGGACGTCATGATCGGCTGCGCGACGCGCTGGCTCTGGCTCGACGACATCGACTGGCGAGACACGCTCATGCTGACGCCCGACCCGGCAGGCGACCTAGGTGACCGGCAGGTCGGGCGCCGCGAGCCGGGCCAGCTCACGGTCCAGGTTGGCGCGGGCGGTGGCCTCCCAGGTGTCGCGAGCGTAGTCGGTGGCATAGATGCGGTCGCGCGCGGCGAAGCCGCGCAGCACGGCGGCCCGGCCCATCCGGTATGCCGCCGCCGGCAGGTGCGCGTACTCCGCGCGGACCTGCTGGCAGTAGTCGTCGAACCGGGTCTCGGGCGCGCTGAGGACCCACAGGTCGGCGTCGTGGAAGGCCCGTTCGACGGCTGTGGCGTCCACGTCCAGGCCGTGCCCCGCGGTGAGCAGCACGAGGCGCTCCACCAGGTCGACGTCGTCCCCGGCCAGGTCCAGATCGGTCAGCTCGACCCGAGCCAGGTGCGCGCTGTCGGTCTCGTTGGCGCCGGCCGGGGCGTGCGGGTCGTAGACCGCGTCGTGATACCAGGCCGCGACCCGGCCCAGGGTGGCCTCGTGCTCGTCCACGGCCGCGGCGTCGCGCAACTCCTCCAGGGCCCAGAACAACTCGACGAGGTGCGTCGTGCGGTGGTAGTGCCGGTGCGGTTCCTGCCACCGCTGCAGTAGCCGGGTGCCGGCCAGCTGCACCGCATCGGGGAAGGAGTCCGGGGCGATCTCGGCCAGGTCCTGGCTCCACCAGGCGATGAGGGCGGGCACGACGTCAGTGTGTCAGGCCCGCCCGCACCGGTGGTCGGATCGACTCACACCTCCAGGTGCGCGTCGAGCTTGGGCAGGCCGTGCCGAGCGACCTTGGCCCGGTAGTAGATGTAGGTGAGGCTGTGCCCGCCGACGAGCACGAGGGTGGCGATGACGTTGAAGTACCAGTGCGGGTTGCTGAAGTCGAAGGTCATCGACAGATAGGCGATGACCAGGAAGGCCAGGCACAGGTAGGAGGTGGCCGGGTAGCCGGGCATCTTGAAGGAGACCCCGCGGACCCGCCCGGCGGCGACCGCCCGGCGGTAGCCGATGTGCGAGATGAAGATGGCGATCCAGCCGAACAGGATGGCTACGGCGGCCGCGCCGAGGATGATCTCGAAGGCCGAGGTGGCGCCGGCGAAGAAGATGAGCAGGATGCCGAACAGGACGACCAGCCCGAAGGTGAACAGCGAGCCCACGGGCACGCCGCGCCGGCTCATGGTCGTCGTCACCGCGGGGGCCATGCCGTTGGCGGCGAGGTTGCGCAGCAGGCGTCCGCCGGCGTAGATCGTCGCGTTGACGCCCGAGATCGCGGCGGTGAGGACGACGAAGTTCATGATGCCGGCCAGGCCGGGGATGTTGAGGCTGGCCAGGGCGGTGACGAACGGCGACTCCTTGCCGGAGTAGTCCGACCAGGGCAGCAGCATGGCCAGCACGAGGATCGCGCCGAGGTAGAAGATGGCGATCCGGTAGACGACCGAGCGGACGGCGATCGGGATGGACCGATGCGGGTCGGCGGCCTCGCCGGCCGAGATGCCGACGATCTCGATCGCCGAGTAGGAGAACACGACGCCCTGCATGACCAGGATGACCGGCAGCCAGCCGTTGGGGGCGAAGCCGCCGTCGCCCCACAGGTTGCTCACCGAGGCCTTGGGGGTCATGCCGAGCAGGACGATGACCAGTCCGGCGAGGATGAACAACACGATGGCGACGACCTTGACGGCGCTGGCGCCGAACTCGATGAAGCCGAACGCCCTGGCGGAGAACAGGTTCGAGCCGAGGATGAGGCACAGCGCGACGAACGACCAGATCCAGCCCGGCGCGTCGGGATACCAGTAGCCCATGTAGATGGCGATGGCGCTGACCTCGGCGATGGCGCCGAGACAGCCGAGGGTGACATAGGTCCAGCCGGTGATGTGCGCCAGCCAGGGGCTGACGAACTCGCGGGCGTAGGACACGAACGCGCCGGTGGTCGGACGGTACATGACCATCTCGCCGACGGCGCGCATGAGCAGGTAGACGACCACGCTGACGATGAAGTAGGACACGAGCAGGGCCGGTCCGGCCCCCTTGATGCGAGCGCCGACGCCGAGGAACAGCCCGACGCCGACGGCGCCGCCGATGGCGATCATCTGGATCTGCAGGTTGGACAGGGTGTGCTGGTAGCCGTGGTCGCCGCGATCGACGTACTCGGCGTGGATGATCTCGCTCTGCAGTAGTTCGCCGGCGGTGCCGGTGGTGGGCATCTCGGGCAGGTCGTCGTGCTCGTTGTCGGACATCGTCAACTCCAGCGGTGAGGATGAACGGGGTGGGTGCCGGGCTGCGCGGGGTTGTCCCGCGTCGTGGTCAGGGGGCCGGGTGGACCCGCTGGCCCCGCACCCAGGTCTGCGTCACGTGGGTCGAGGCGATGTCGGCGACGGCCACGGTGAGCACGTCGCGATCGAGGACGACGAAACTGCCCTCGTAGCCGGGAGCGATCTGTCCGAGCCGGTCCAGCGACATCGTCCGGGCAGCGCGCGAAGTGTAGAGCAGCAGCGCCTGGGGCACCGTCACCGCTTCGTCCTGGCCGATGTCCGCACCGGTGTGGGCGCGGCGCTCGACCGCGGCCTGGATCGACACGAAGACGTTGTCGGCGTCGTCCCACGCGGTGGCCGGGGCGTCGGAGGACAGCGCGGTGGCCGGCACGTGCTCGAAGAACGAGCGGATCGGATAGGCGATCCGGAACTGCTCGGGCGACAGGTTGTCCTGGTAGGCGTCGAACTCGGCGAAGAAGAAGATCGTGTGGCTGACCACGGCGAAGCTCATCCGTGCCTCGGCGATCCGCTGCATGCGGGCGCGGGAGAACAGGGTCGCGTGGTCCAGGCGGATCGAGGGGACGTCGGTCAGCCAGGGCTGCTCGTCCTCGAACATGCCGATGACGTGGTCCAGGGCCGCGTCGCCCATGGCGTGGACGGCGACCTGGACCCGGTTGCGCCGCGCCCAGTCGGCGGCGGCCCGCAGGTCGTCGTCGGTCGTGGTCCGCAACCCGTGGGTGCAGGTGCCCGGATAGGCGTCGGCGGTCCAGGCGGTGCGGTTGGAGTAGGCGCCGTCCATGAACAGCTTGACGCCGGCGATGCGCACCCGCCCGGTGCGCTGGTCCTCGGACAGTTCCGGCGGGGCGTGCTTGATGTGCTCCCACCCGAGGTAGAGGCCGGCCTGCGGCACCCAGCCGAGCTGCTCGGCCGCCCGGAAGGTCTCCAGCGGGGCGTCGATCATCGTCGCGTAGAGATCGCCGACCCCGACGATGCCGCGCTCGACGAAGTGCGTGGTGAGCCCGGCGAGGCGCCGCTGCAGCTCGTCCGGCGCGACGGCGGGGATGAGGTCGGCCACGACGTCGGTGGCCGCCGGCTCGATGAGCCGGCCGTTGAGCTCGCCGTCCTCGTCGCGGCCGAAGGCGCCCCCGGGCGGGTCGGGGGTCTGCCGGGTGACCCCGGCCAGGGCCAGCGCGCGGGAGTTGACGACCGCCGCGTGGCCGCAGCAGCGCCGCACGAAGACCGGTTGGCTGGTCGAGATGGCATCCAGATCGCGCCGGTGCGGGTGGCGGCCCTCGGGGAAGGACGCCTCGTCGTAGCCGTAGGCCTCGATCCAGGTGTCCGGCCCGCGCCCGACGGTGGGGCTGGCCGCGACCGCGGCCAGCATCTGCTCCAGCGAGCGCACGCTCGGCGGCAGACAGCACACCGAGCCGACCAGGTTAGCCATGAAGGCCGGGTGGGTGTGCACGTCGAGCAGGCCGGGCAGCACGGTGGCTCCGTGCAGGTCGAGGACCGGCTCGCCGTCGGCCGGTGCGGGCGCGTCCGCGCCGGCCCCGACCCAGCTGACCACCCCGTCCTTGATCCGGAACGCCTCGGCGAGGTCGTGCTCGTCGCGGCCGGTGAAAACTTTGGCGTTGGTCACCAGCATGGCCAGACCCCTTCCGTCGTCGGCAGGTGCGCTGGGGGCAACGTACTCCCACCGGGCCGTCGTGCCCAGCATCGGCCGAAACACACTCGGTATGCCGCGCCGGGTCACCCGGTCGCGGCCAGTGGCTCCGGTAGGTCGTCGGCGTGCACGACGACGAGCTCGGACACCGCCCGGGTCAGCACGACGTAGAGCCGGCGCAGGCCGGTGCGCCGGTCCGGCTCGGCCGCGGCGATGGCGGCCGGTTCGACGACGACGACCCGGTCGAACTCCAGGCCCTTGGCCACGGTCGCGGGCACGACGTCGATCTGGTGCTCGACGTCGCCGTGGTCCACGCCGAGCACGCCGTGCTCGAGGCCGTCGGCGCTCAGCGCGGCCGACAGGTCCGGGACGGCGGCGTCGGCGGCGATGACACCCACCGACCCGGGCTGCGCCGCAGCCTCGCGGGCGGCCGAGACCACCGCCGCCGTCCGTCGCCCGGGGTCGGTCCGGTGCACCAGCAGCCGCCCCGGGTTGTCGCGGACCGACCTGGGCACCCCGAGCCCGGGGGCCATGTGCGGCAGGAGGCGGGCGGCATACTCGATGACCCGGGCCGGCACCCGGAAGCCGCGGTCGAGGATCTCCAGGTGGCTGTCCGGCTTGCCGAGGTGGGCCAGTGCCGTCTGCCAGCTGTCGGTCGCCCACGGGGTGGTGCCCTGGGCGAGGTCGCCGAGCACGGTCACCGAGCCGGTGGAACAGCGTCGGCCGACGGCGCGCAACTGCATCGGCGACAGGTCCTGCGCCTCGTCGACGATGACGTGGCCGAGGCTGGGGATGCGGTCGACCAGGTCGGTCAGCTCGTCGATGAGCACCAGGTCCGCGGCCGACCAGCGGACCGCTCCCTTGCTGCGTGGAGCCTTGTCCCACAGCAGGATCCGTTGCTCCTGCGGATCCAGCAGCGCCTCCGCGTGCCGGGCGAGTTCGGCCGGGTCGGCCAGCAGCCGGGTCAGCACCGCGCGGGGGTCCACCGCCGGCCACAGCGCGGCGGCGTACGAGCGGACCGGCGCGCTGCGCGCGACGGCGTCCTGGACCCGGTCGTCGGGGGAGTCGCCGGCGCGCTCCATCTCGACGAGCACCAGGTGGGCCAGCCGCTGGGGCAGCATCGCGCGGGCCGCGCCGTAGCGCACCCCGCGGGCCAGCAACTCGTCGAGCACCTGCTGCACGGCGGAGGCCGCGACCCGCCAGCGGCGGGCCCCGCGCGGCACGACGAGCGGCTCGGCCGCGCTGCCGACGTGCGCCCAGACAGCTCGGCGAAGCAGCTCGGCCATCCGCGGATCCCCTTTGAGCACAGCCCGATCCGTGGGATCGAGAGCCTTGACCGGGGCGGTCCCGACGAGCCCCGCCGCGGTCGTGTGCCGCACGTCGACCTCACCGAGCGCAGGCAGCACCGCGCCGATGTGCTCGAGGAACGCGGTGTTGGGTCCGACGACCAGGATCCCGGCCCGCGACAGGCGGTCCCGGTGGGCATAGAGCAGCCAGGCCGCCCGGTGCAGGCCGACGGCGGTCTTGCCGGTGCCCGGGGCACCCTGGATGCACACCGACGTGCCCAGCCCGGCCCGGACGATCTGGTCCTGCTCGGGCTGGATCGTCGCGACGATGTCGCGCATCGGGCCGACGCGGGGCCGCTCGATCTCGGTCTGCAGGATCGTGCTGCGGGTGTCGGCCTCGGAGCGGTCGAGCAGGTGCTCGTCCTCGAAGGCCGTGAGGCGTCCGCGTTCGACGCCGAACCGGCGGCGCAGCGCCACGTCCATCGGTGCGGCCCGGCTGGCCCGGTAGAAGGCACCGGACAACTCGGCCCGCCAGTCGAGGACGAGCGGGTCGCCGGCCTCGTCGTGGATGTGCCGCCGGCCGATGTACAGCGTCTGGTGGCCGGCCATCGGCTTCGCCAGGGACAGGCGGCCGAAGAACAGGGTCGAGGCGGGATCGTCGGTGAGTGCCTGGACCCGCGCGTGCAGGGTCAGGGCCAGGAACTCACCGGACACCTTGTCCGAGGCGGTGGCGTTGTCCCGCAACGATTCCGTCTTGCGGCGCATCCGGGCCAGCTCGGTGCGGGCCCGGTCGAGGTAGGCCTGTTCGCGGGCCAGCTCGGCCTGCTCGGCGGTCGGCTGCGGCCGGTGCCCGGTGAGCGGTCCGGCGGCATCGGGAGGGTGGTCGGTCGAGGGCATGGCCAGGCGCCTCCGGCGAGGTGGGGGAGGAGCGTTTCTACTCCGATCCCGGCCGTCAGTCAACCTCGCCCGGCGCGGCCCGGGTCAGCGCACGGTGATGTCGCCGCTGCGGGTCTGCACCCGGACCGGCACGGCGGAACTCGGGTCGGACGTGACGAGGACCTCCGTGTCGCCGCTGGACGTGTCGGTCCGGATGGCCGGTGCCGGGTCGGCGGGGATGTCCAGGGAGACGTCGCCGCTGCTGGTCGTGATGCTCACCGAGGACAGGGGGCCGACGAGTTGGGCGGTGACGTCGCCGGACGAGGTGGTCACCTCGACCCGGCCGGCGGTGGACGGGCAGGCGGTGACGTCACCCGAGTTCGTCCGCACGGTCAGCGCCGTGGCGATGCGGCACGCCTCGACGTCACCCGAGCCGGTCTGGATGCTCGCGCTGTCGGCGTCCTCGACCCGGACGTCGCCGCTGCCGGTGCGCACGCTCACCCTGACCCCCTGCGTGTCGCGGGGCACCTGGACCACGAAGTCCACCCAGCAGGCGGCCCGCCCGGCGCACGGGCTGTCGACGATCAGGGCACCGTCGGTGACCTGCTCGCGGGGGGCCGGCCGGTCCTCGGCCCGGCCGGACCAGTGCAGCGTGCGGCTGACCGCGACGTCCGCCCGGTCGGCCCGCAGGACCTGCACGTCGCTGCTGCCGAGGTCGCGCAGCTCGACCCGGGTGACGCCGGGATAACTGCTCTGCTCGGTGACCTGGTGGGCCAGCGCGAGCTGCCACCAGCTCAGTCCGGCGGCGATCATGACGACGCCGGCCAGGATCGCGCCGACCAGCAGCCAAGCCGGTCGTCCCGGCACCGGACGCTCCGGCTGGTATGCCGCGCGCCGGGCCACCGGGTCCGGCTGCGGCACCGGTTGCGGGGAGTAGGCGTCCGATTGCGGGGTGTAGCCGTCCGGCGTGGGCCAGACCGGGGCGTCCGTCGGGGTGGTGGGGCCGGTCATCGGGACTCCTTGGCGGCGAGGAACTGGAGCACGGCCAGCACTCGGCGGTGCGGGTTGGCGTGGTGGGAGAGGTCGAGCTTGCCGAAGATCGCGTTGACGTGGTTGGCCACCGCGCTCTCGGAGACCACGAGGGATTCGGCGATGCCCGCGTTGGACAGGCCCTCGGCCATCTTGGCCAGCACCTCGTGCTCGCGCGGGGTGAGCCGGGCCAGGGGCGAGCCCGCGCGGCGCACCAGCAGTTGGGCGACGACCTCGGGGTCCAGGGCGCTGCCGCCGTCGGCGACTCGCCGGACCGCGGCGAGGAAGTCGTCGACGTCGGCCACCCGGTCCTTGAGCAGATAGCCCACGGACGTCGTCGACCCGGCGAGCAGCTCTGCGGCGTAACGCTCCTCGACGTACTGGCTGAGAATGAGGATCGAGGTGGCCGGCCACCGGTCGCGGATCTGCAGGGCCGCCCGGATGCCCTCGTCGGTGAACGTGGGGGGCATCCGCACGTCGACGACGGCCAGGTCGGGCCGGTGTTGGTCGACGGCGGACAGCAGGGCCTCGGCGTTGTCCACCGCGGCGACCGTCTCGATGCCGTCGACGGCCAGCAGTCGCACCAGACCCTCGCGCAGCAGGGTGGAGTCCTCGGCGATCACGACACGCATGGCAGCAGCACCTCCAGGCTGGTGGGTCCGCCGGCCGGGCTGTGCACGCTCAGGGTGCCCTCGACCGCGGCGATGCGCTGCCGCAGGCCGGTCAGGCCGGTCCCCCGACCGGGGTCGGCCCCACCGATCCCGTTGTCCACGACCCGGATCCGCAGGGTCGGCCCGACGTAGCCGGCCGACACCTCGACCTGGCTGGCGCCCGAGTGCCGGACGACGTTGGTCAGCGCCTCGGAAACGACGAAGTAGGCGACCGCTTCGATCTGGCGGGGTGGGCGCACCGGCAGGTCGACGGCCAGCGCGACCGGCATGGGCATCCGGCCGGCCAGCCCGGACAGCGCCGCGTCCAGGCCGCGGTCGTCGAGCACGGCGGGGTGCAGGCCGCGGACGATGCCGCGCAGCTCGGTCAGCGCTGCCTTGGCCTCGGTGTGGGCCTGCTCCAGGGCGTGCCGGGCCGGGTCGGGCAGGTCGGGCAACGTCGCGCGGGCGATGCCGAGGTTCATCGCCAGGGAGGTGAGCCGTTGCTGCGCGCCGTCGTGCAGGTCGCGTTCGATCCGGCGCCGCTCGGCGTCGGCGGCCTCCACGGCGGCCGAGCGGGACTCCTGCAGCTGCTCCACCCGATGCTCGAGGGCGGCGGCCGGATCGGCGCCGAGCAGCGCGGCGGCCAGGT
This sequence comes from uncultured Intrasporangiaceae bacterium, assembly GCA_964647395.1. Lineage (GTDB taxonomy): Bacteria > Actinomycetota > Actinomycetes > Actinomycetales > Dermatophilaceae > Phosphoribacter. Next base: position 24,388 of record CAZYHR010000005.1, read on the forward strand.
GGGCGTCGGCGAAGGTCACCAGCCGGGCCAGCGGGGCGACGCTGACCAGGCCGACCACGCCGGCCAGGGTGCCGACCGAGTTGGCGACCGGGGCCGGTACGCCCGGCAGCAGGCCGGCCAAGGGTGGCGTCACGTGGGCGAACGAGGTGACCAGCAGCACCGACCCGCCGAACAGCGCGACCAGCACGGCGCCGGCGGCCAGGGCCGCGGTGCCCCACAGCAGGCCGTGGCACCACGCCCGCCACCAGGCACCCGAGCGCAGCGTCGCGGCATACCAACCCAGCAGGCCGGGACGGGAGACCCGCCGGGGCGGGGTGATGTGCCAGTCGACGAAGGCGGCCAGCCGGCTGCGGTTGAGGGCGGCCAGGGCGTCGACCGCCACGGTGAGCAGGGCGAAGCACACCAGGGCCCCGAGCACGGTCGGGACCAGCCCGAGCGACAAGGAGGTCAGCATGGTGAGCAGGGGCGTGGCCAGGGCGCCGAGCAGCGCTCCGCAGAGCACGTTGAGGACCGCTCGGCCACCGTGGACCGCACGGTAGGGCAGTCCGGCCCGGGTCGTGCTCGTCGTCATGGGAACGACGCTACGGGAGGTGCGCCGATCTGTCGTTGGCAGCCGATGCCGTCCCGGGGGTGGCACTACCGCCACCCCGGGACGGCCCGGTGTCGGCACCGGCGGAGGTCACCCCGTCCGGCTCACCCCTGGGCGGGGCGGGCGGCGAAGGTCACCTGCACGTCCTGCTGCTGGCCGTTGCGGACGACCGTCACCGTCGCGGTCGAGCCGACCCGCTGCTCGCGGACCGCGGCCACCAGGCCGAGGGAGGAATCGATCCGCTGGCTGCCGAGCGCGATGACGGCGTCACCCTCCTGCAGGCCCGCCTGGGCCGCCGGGGTGCCGGCCGCGACCGAGCGCAGCAGGGCGGCGTTGCGGTCCGCGCCGGCGACCGTCGTCGTCCCGTCGGCGGACGAGACGCCGAGGTAGGCGTGCTGGGCCGAGCCGGTGGCGATGAGCTGGTCGGCGATCATCCGGGCCGTGTTGGCCGGGATGGCGAAACCGATGCCGATGTTGCCGCTCTGCCCGGAACCGGAGCCCAGGGTGGCGATCGCCGAGTTGATCCCGACCAGCTGACCCGAGGCGTTGACCAGCGCTCCGCCGGAGTTGCCCGGGTTGATCGCCGCCGAGGTCTGGATCGCGTTGGTCACCGACGGCTCAGCCGTCGACCCGCGGGCCCCGCTGCCGCCGGCCGACACCGGCCGGTCCAGAGCGCTGACGATGCCGGTGGTCACCGTGCCGGCCAGGCCGAGCGGGTTGCCGACCGCCATGACCGGGTCGCCGACCTTGAGCGACTCGGAGTCGCCGAAGCGGATCGGGGTCAGGTCGCCGGGCGGGTCGGTGATCCGCAGCACCGCCAGGTCGGTGGAGGCGTCGGCCCCGACGATCTGCGCGGCGTACGAGCGACCGTCGGCCAGGGTGACCCGCAACTGAGCACCCGACCCGCCGCCGGTGGCCACGTGGTTGTTGGTCAGGACGTGACCGCTCGGGTCGATGAGCACGCCGCTGCCCTCGCCGGAACCCTGCGGCCCGCTGACCGTGATCGACACGACGCTCGGCGACACCGCGCCGGCGGTCGCCGACCAGTCGGGGGCCGACGCGTCGGCCTGGGTGACCGGGCCGGGCTGCACGACCGGGGCTGAGGCGACCGGGGTGGCCGGCGCCGCCGGGGCGCCGGCGTGGACCGCGGCATACGTCCCGCCGCTGGCCAGCCCGGCGGACAGCAGGGCGACCAGCGACAACTCCGCCAGCCGCCGTCGACCGGAGGCCGGCCGTGGCGGCTGGGCGGTCGGCCCCGGCGGGGGCCCCTGAGGTGGCCACGGCGGCACCGTCGACTGCGGCATGGTCGAGGCGGTGCCGGGGTGGGGCTGCTGATGCCGGGTGTCGAGGGTCATGATCGTTCCTCCGCGCGCTGCTGGGACATCTCCATGTCACCTCCGGTGGCTGGCCGCAGGCTGGCAACATCCTGTGACCCGGCTGTGCGCCGGCCGGCCGCGCGCCCGGCCCCTGTGCTGCCCCCGCTGCCGCTGGGCGCCCCACCGGCCGAGTGTCCTGCCGACGCCGCGCCGGAGACTAGGTTGGGCGCATGTCCGAGGGCCGCGCGCAGGACCCCGGCCCGGCGGCGCCCGCCGCCGGGCGGGTCGACAGCTGGGGCTGGGTGGCGCGGATCGGGCCGCTGTGCACGGTCTGGGTGCTCGGCGCGGTGCCGGTCATCTGGGTGGCCGTGAACCTGCTCACCGCGGGCGACCAGGGGCAGCCGTTCGGCGAAGCCGACGACCTGCCGGAGATCCGCGGCGGGCTCGTCGGCCGGGCGCTGCTGGCGCTGTCGCTGGGTTGGGGCTATGGCGACCTGCACCTGCTCGCGATCCTGGCCGCGCTGCTCACCCTGCCGATCGTCGCGGCTCACCGCGCCGTGCGGCCGCGGCCGGTCGGCCCGGTCGGCTGGTGGGCGGTCGGCTCGGCAGCCCTCGCCGCCGTGTTCGACGGGGCCGTCATCGTCGGACGACTCGCCAACGCCCCCTACCTGGACCGGATCTCCGGCGGAGAGCTCACCAGGCCCTCGGCCATCCTGGGCTTCGCCGGCCCCTGGGCGGCGCTGGCCGGCACCGCGGCGCTGATCGCCTGGCTGCTCTGGCGGACGCTGACGCTGCCGGTGCCCCGCCTGGCGGAGGCCGGTCCGGCCCAGCAGTCCGCCGACCGGGCCACCGGTGGCTCGCACCCGCCGCCCGTCGCCGGTCCGGATCCGGCCGGGCCGGCTCCCGAGGGCGCGCCACCGGCGGTGCCGCCCGCAGCGCCGGCCGCCGCCGGGCCCCCGGAGGCGGATCGCGGGCCACGTTGGCACGAGCGTGGCTTCGGTCCGGGCCCCGATGGCTCCGGCGGGCCCGCGAGCGGGCGGCGCCCCGCTGCCGACCTGGTCGAGCGGCCCCTGGCCCCCGGCCAGTCACCCTACGAACGGCCGCCCGAGGTCGCGTATCGACCGGCGCCGCCGCCGGGCGCCGGGATGGGTGCGGCAGCCGCGCCGGCGCCGGCCACGGACCCGGCGCAGCAGCAGGACCCACCGGGTGACGACGCGGCGGCGCCGGACCCGTGGGCCGACTACCGCCGGCCCCGCTGAACCCGGCCGAGCGCCCGCCCGGTGGCCGGTCCGGCACCGGTGGCCGCCGCGGCTCAGTCGGCCAGGTCCTCGGCGTCGACGATGCGGTACGCGTAGCCCTGCTCGGCGAGGAAGCGTTGCCGGTGCGCCGCGAAGTCCGCGTCGACGGTGTCGCGGGTGACGATCGAGTAGAAATGCGCGGTGCGCCCGTCGCCCTTGGGCCGCAGCAGCCGGCCCAGCCGCTGCGCCTCCTCCTGCCGGGAGCCGAAGGTGCCGGACACCTGGACGGCCACCGAGGCCTCGGGCAGGTCGATGGAGAAGTTCGCCACCTTGCTGACGACGAGCAGGCCGATCTGCCCGGCCCGGAAGCCGTCGAAGAGCCGCTGCCGCTCCCGGACCGTGGTCTCGCCGGTGATCAACGGCGCGTCGAGTCTGCCGGCCAGAGTGGCGAGTTGGTCGAGATACTGGCCGATGACCAGGGTCGGCTCCCCTGGATGCCGGGCCAGGATGCGCTCGACGACCCGCTCCTTGGCCGGGGTGCACGAGGCGAGGCGATAGCGCTCGTCGGGCTCCGCGACGGCGTACGCCATCCGGTCGCGGTCGGCCAGGGTGACCCGCACCTCGACGCAGTCGGCGGGCGCGATGTAGCCCTGGGTCTCGATGTCCTTCCACGGGGCGTCGAAACGCTTGGGGCCGATCAGCGAGAAGACGTCCGACTCGCGGCCGTCCTCGCGCACCAGCGTGGCGGTGAGACCGAGACGGCGCCGGGCCTGCAGGTCGGCGGTCATCCGGAACACCGGCGCCGGCAGCAGGTGCACCTCGTCGTAGACGATGAGCCCCCAGTCGCGGGCGTCGAGCAGTTCGAGGTGCGGATGGACGCCGTGGCGGCGCACCGACAGCACCTGGTAGGTCGCGATGGTGACCGGTCGGATCTCCTTCCTGCTCCCCGAGTACTCGCCGATCTCGTGCTCCGTCAACGAGGTGCGGCGCAGCAGTTCGTCGCGCCACTGACGGGCCGCGACCGTGCTGGTCACCAGGATGAGGGTGGTCGCCTGGGCCCGCGCCATCGCCCCGGCGCCGACGATGGTCTTGCCCGCGCCACAGGGGAGCACGACGACGCCCGATCCGCCGTGCCAGAAGCCGTCGACCGCCTGCCGCTGATAGGGCCGCATCGCCCAGCCGTCCTCGTGCAGGGTGATCGGGTGGGCCTCCCCGTCGACATAGCCCGCGAGGTCCTCGGCGGGCCAGCCGACCTTGAGCAGTTGCTGCTTGAGGTGCCCCCGGTCGGACGGGTGCACCAGGACGGTGACGTCGTCGAGGCGCCGCCCGAGCATGGGCTGAATGCGCTTGTGCCGCAACACCTCCTCCAGGACCGGTCGGTCCGTGGTGTGCAGGACCAGGCCGTGGACCGGGTGCTTGTCCAGGGTCAGCCGTCCGTAGCGGGCCATCGTCTCGGCGACGTCGACGAGCAGCGACTGCGGCACGGCGTACCGGCTGTAGCGCAGCAGCGCATCGACGACCTGCTCGGCGTCGTGCCCCGCGGCCCGGGCGTTCCACAGGCCCAGCGGGGTGACCCGATAGGTGTGCACGTGCTCGGGGGCCCGCTCGAGTTCGGCGAACGGCGCGATGGCCCGGCGGGCCGCCTCGGCCGCCGGGTGGTCGACCTCCAGCAGGAGGGTCTTGTCGCTCTGGACGATGAGGGGGCCGTCGGTCATCCGGTCAGCGATTGCGCAACCACCAGACGAACGCCAGCACGATCGGCAGGCCGATCGCCGCGTTGATGGCGTAGACGATCCACGCCTTCTTGGTCGTCGCGGCCGCCTTGGCGGGGGCCTTGGCGTTGTCGCGCAGCGCGAGGATCGACATGATCGCGCTCGGTGGGCCGATGATGACGACCAGGATGATCGAGATGATCGAGACCGCGAGCAGCACGATCGCCGAGATGTTCTTCGGCGCGACCTGCCCGGGGGTCTGCGCCCAGGGCTGCTGGGCGGCGCCGGTCGCGTAGGGGTTCGGCGGCACGCCGGGCCGGTTGAAGCCCGGCGGCTGATAGCCCGGCGGATGCGGCTGATAGGCGGGCTGGCCGGCCGCGGGGCCGGGCTGGTAGCCCGGCGGGTGCGGCTGATAGGCGGGCTGGCCGGCCGCGGGCCCGGGCTGGTAGCCGGGCGGGTGCGGCTGGTAGGCCGGCGGGTCCGGCCGGTAGGCCGCGGGGCCGGGTTGGTAGCCGGGGGGGTCGGGCTGGTAGCCGGGCGGGTGCGGCTGGTAGGCCGGCGGATCGGGCTGGTATGCCGCGGGGCTGGGCCGGTAGCCCGGCGGGTCGGTCGGCTGGTTGGGCGGGTGCGGCTGGTAGTCGCCGCTGCCGGTGGCGTAGGACGCTGCCGGCGCCGGGGGGCTGCCGAACCACTGGCCGGCGGGCTGGCCGGCCGAGCCCGCGGCCGGCGGCGGCTGGCCGAAGCCGGGCGCGGGGTCGCCGGCGAAGCCGCCGAAGGGCGGGGGGACCACCGTCCGCTCGGGGTCGGGTCCGATCTCGGTGCGGTCCGGGTCGGGCCGCACCCGGGCCGACTCCGGCAGGTGCGCCGTGGGCGGGGTCCGGGGCATCGCGGCCGTCGGCTCGGGCTGCTCCGGCGGTGGCGCGGGCTGCTCCGGCCGGTGCGCCGCCTCGGCGACGGCCGGTGGCTGGGCGGGCGCCGGTGGGGGTGGCTGCGGTGCGGCGGCGGGCTCGGCCGACGCGTGGCTGCTCGGATAGGGATAGGCCACGCGCCGGGTCGGGGCGTGCGCCTCGTCGTCGGGCGGCGGCTCGTGGGCTCCCGCGTAGCCGGGGATCAGCGGAGCAGCCGCCGGTGCGGCCGGTGCGGCGCCGGCGTCGGGTGCCGACCACGGTGACGGCGGCGCGGGTGTCGGCGGTTGGGGCGCAGCCGGATCGCCGACCACGTGGGTCTGCTCCTGTGCCTCGTCGACCAGTCCCGCGCCCGGGCGCTGCGCCGCCACCCGCCGGGTCGCGGCTTCGGCCTCCTCGCCGTCACCGGCCGGCGGCGGTGGCGAACCGTAGTCCTTGGCCATGAACCGGGTCCACGGATCCTGCTCGCCCGCCCGGTGCTGGTCCTGAGGCTGGTCCGACATGCTGACGCCCTCCTTCGTCTCGCGGGCGACACTACCCGCTGCGGCCGACCGCCGCTGGTGCGTCGCTGCCCCTGCGACAATGGCGATGGCGAAGGAGGGCCGATGAGAGCACCCCAGGTCGAGCGCGACCCCAGCCTGCCCGAGCGGGTGATCATCTATGAGGTGGGCGCGCGCGACGGCCTGCAGAACGAGGCGACGGTGGTGCCGGCGCAGGTCAAGGCCGAGTTGATCCGGCGGCTCGGCGCGGCCGGGCTGCCGGTCGTCGAGACGACCTCGTTCGTCAGCCCCCAGTGGGTGCCGCAACTGGCCGATGCGGCGGAGGTCCTCGCCCTGCTCGGGCCGCCCGGCGTCGGGCGCGACCGGCCGGTGCTCGTGCCCAACACCCGCGGGCTGGACCGCGCGCTCGCGGCCGGCTGCCGGGCGATCGCGATCTTCGGCAGCGCCACCGAGACCTTCGCGCAGCGCAACCTCGGACGCAGCGTCGCCGAGTCCGTCGAGATGTTCCGCCCGGTCGCCGAGCGGGCCCGGGCCGAGGGGCTGTGGCTGCGCGCCTACCTGTCAATGTGCTTCGGCGACCCGTGGGAGGGCGACGTACCGGTCGCCCAGGTCGTCGAGGTGGCCCGGCGGCTCATGGACCTGGGCTGCGACGAACTGAGCCTGGGCGACACCATCGGGGTCGCGACGACCGGGCAGGTGTCGGCGCTGCTCGACGGGCTGGCCGCGGCCGGCATCGGGCGCGAGGTCGTGGCGGTGCACTTCCACGACACCTACGGCCAGGCGCTGGCCAACACGCTGGCCGCGCTGCGCGCCGGGGTGCGCCCCGTCGACTCGTCGGCCGGTGGCCTGGGCGGCTGTCCCTATGCCCGGAGCGCCACCGGCAACCTCGCCACCGAGGACCTGGTCTGGGCGCTGCACGGCGCGGGCGTCGAGACCGGCGTCGACCTGCCGGCGCTGGTCGAGACCTCGAGTTGGCTGGCCGGTCGGCTGGGCCGGCCCTCGCCGTCGCGGGTGGTCCGGGCGCTGACCGGCGCACCGGTCAGGGCGTGACCTGGAGGATGCCGTGGGCGCCCCGCTCGGCGTCGACCATGACGTGGTTGACCAGCGGGTAGTGGCCGGCCTCGGGCAGGGTGAGTTCGACGAAGCCGCCCTGGGCCGGTGCGAGGGCGAGCACTTGGGCGCCGCCGGGGGCGTCGGGTTGGCCGGGGGCCGCGCGCAGCAGCCAGCGCCCCTCAGCGTAGACCGTGTCGAACTGGCCGCCCACGACGTGGAACGACGTGCCCCGGTTGGGCCCGGCGGCCAGCACCCAGATGCGCACCCGCTCGCCGACCCGGGCGGTCAACGGCGCTGAATCGTATTGGTCGGCGATGCCGTTGAAGACGACGTAGTCGGGGGTCTCGGCGGCGACCCGGGCCGCGTCGACCTCGGAGGCGTGCCCGGCGCTGCGGTCCGGGCCGAGATAGACCTCGGACTGGACGAGGACGTATTCGTGGTCGACCGGTGCCAGGCCGGGCGGGTCGATGATCACCGCACCGTGCATACCGGCCGCGATGTGCGCGGACATCGGCATGGTCGAGCAGTGGTACATCCAGATGCCCGACCGGGTGGCGGTGAACCGGAAGGTCAGCCGCGTGCCCGGCGGGATGGTGCGCATCGGCTGGTCCGGGGCCAGCGACCCGGCGTGGAAGTCGATCGAGTGCCCCATCGACCCCTCGTTGACCAGGGTGATCTCGAAGGCGTCGCCGACCTTGCCGCGCAGCGTCGGACCCGGGGCGGTGCCGTTGAACGTCCAGCGCCGCTGCCAGATCCCCGGTGCCACCTGCTGCTCCAACTCGGTCACGGTCAGGGTCACCCGGTGCACGGTGGCTGACGGCGCCGGCGCCAGGACCGGGTCGTGCGGCGTCAGCGGCGCGACCGGGCCGGTCGCCCCGGCGGTCGCCACCGGGTCGTGCCCGGTGTGCCCACCGGCCGGGGTGGTCGGTAGGCCGCCCGGCTGGCCGGTGGCCCCGGGCGCGGCTCCGGTCACCTCGACGGTCAGCACCATGCCCAGCTGCCGGTGCCCGACGACCGAGCACCAGCCATCGAGCGGGCCGCCGACCATGCCCGCGTCGAGCCGCTCCGACCCGCCGGGAGGCAGCCGCTCGGTGTGCGCCCCGGTCGACAGGACCAGGTCGTGGGTGGTCGTCGGGTCCTCGTTGACCAACTCGATGACCAACCGGTCCCCCGCGGGCACGGTGATGTGGTCCGGGGTGAAGCGCATGTGGTCGGCGACCACCCGCACCGTCGTGGTCCGGCCGCTGGCCGCAGCGGCCGGCCCGGCCTGGGCCGCGCCCGGCACCAGACCCGCGGCGACCGGGTCGGCGAGCACCCCGAGCGCCACCGCGAGGGACACGGCCGAGACCGCGGCGACGACCTGCCCGGAGGACCACAGGGACGGCCGCTCACCCGGTCGCTCCGGGTGGGCCGGCGGCGCATCCCCGCCGCGACGGACCCGCAGCGAGGCGCGAATCCCCAGCAGGATCAACACGATCGCCGCGAGGTAGGCCGCGAGCACGACGGTCGTGGTCAGCACCCGCACCGCGGACGGCACCGGCAGCAGGCTCAGCGTGAGGCCCGAGTTGACCGCGATCCACCGGCCCGCCGCCCACCGGTCGACCCGCGCCTGTGCGGCCCGCACCGCGGCCGGCCCGCCACCCAGGACGCTCGGCACGAGGTAGCCCAGCGCGCCGAGCAGCAGCTGCGGCGCGAAGCCCCCGGCCACCGCCGCGGTGGCCACGCCCATGGTGTCGCCGACCTCGGTCCAGTCCCGGCGCAGCAGCAGCGACCCGGCGAACCACAGCACGGCGAACAGCCACCAGACCAGGGCGGCGCCGACCGCCAGCGGCGCCAGCTCGCGCGGCGGCCGGGTGCGCAGCGGCTGCCACAGGGCGCGGGCCCACCAGGCCAGGCCGGCGGCATACCCGAGCAGGCCGATCGCGGCGAGCGGGCGCTGCCCGGTCACCCCGGCGACCGCGGCCAGGGTCAGCCCGCCGGCCAGGACCGGCAGCGACTGACGGGCCAGGCCCTCGGCGCGCTCGTCGAGCCGGGTGCGCAGCATCGTCGGCCACAGGGTGACCAGGGTGCCGGTGACGGTCAGCCCGATCCAGCCCAGCACCATGACCGAGGTGTGCGCGACGAGCAGCCGGGCCCGGGTCTCGTCGTCGGGCCCGCGCGCCAGCAGCGCGCCGAACGTCGCGCCGATCGGCAGGCAGCCGGCCGCGACCAGGTAGTAGCGCACCGCGATGGTGAACCGGGGCGCGATCGAGGCGCGCAGCCGCCGCCACAGCATCGTCGCGTGCCACAGCACGGCACCGGATGCGACGACCGCCCCGGCGACGGTGACCGGCCAGCGCTCGCCGGCGACCCCGACGAGCACGAGCAGCACCCCCGTCGCGAGCAGGGCCAGGCGCAGGCTCTGCCGACGGCGCGGGTCGATCGCGGCGTCGGTCTTGAGCAGCGCCTGGGCGAAGTGCGTGCTCCACACCATCGCCGCGTGGGTCAGCGCGCCGAGCAGCACGAGATGGACCATGAGCCACCGCGAATGCGCGACGAACGGGTGCGCGGCGGACAGTCCGGCGGCGGCGAGCAGCCACAGCACGGCGGGGTAGTCCCGCCAGGGCCAGGTGCCCCGGCCGGCCGGCCGGGCGGCGGTGCTGGGCCGGCTCGGGCTCTGCACGTCGGTCATGGCGGGCTGCCTGCGGCGACCGGCTCGGGTCGCGGGCTGCGCCGGCCGGCGGTCAGGCTGGTCACCGCCCCGGCCAGCACGAAGGTCGCCAGGGCGAGGATGCCGAGGATCGAGCCGAGGCGCCACAGGTCGGGCTGGTCGACGGCGTTGGCGCCGATCCGCAGCACCAGCCCGGCGTGCAGCAGGGCCAGCGGCCCCCAGAGCACGCGGCGATAGGGCAACGGGCGGTGCAGCACCGCGGGCAGGATCACCGGGGCGTGCGCCATGACCATGGAGATCGCGAAGCCGAGGAAGGTGGCGTGCACGACGGTGTCATAGGCGGCCCGGCCGGCCGGTGGGCCGCCGATCGCCCAGACGGCTCCGGCCACCGCGAGCCAGAGGTAGCCGGACAGCATTGCGGCGGCGGCGAAGCGCGGCAGCCCGGTCGAGCGGATGGTCCGGCGGGCCACGTCGTGATGCGCCAGCCAGCCGGCCAGGGCGAGCAGGACGGCCCCGACCAGATGGGCGCCGACGACGCGCCACAGCAGACTGGCGACGATCGCGGCGGCCAGCGCCGACGCCAGGGCCAGCAGCACCGCCCCGGACCAGGCGGGCATGGTGATGCGGGCCAGTTCGACCCGCTCGGCGGCGATGGTCAGCACGAGGTAGCCGACCAGCCAGGGCAGCAGGTCGGCCACGTCCAGCCGGGTCCACAGCAGGGCAGCCCCGAGGGCCAGCACCGCGCCGAGGATCTGGGTGGCCGTGGCGGCGTCCCGCTGACGGCGCCACAGGGCGCTGAGCACCAGGGCAGCCAGGGCCGTCCCGACGACGAGCAGCGCCCGGCCGACCGGCGCAGGTGCCGGCGCGACGAGCGCGAGGCCGCCCGCGCCGAGGGCGAGCGGCGCGGCATACCCCCACCGGCGGCGCAGCGCGACCGAGCGCTCGAGGGAGACCAGGGTGCCCAGGAACCCGAGCACCATGACGATGCCGTGCACGGACGGCAGCCGCTGCTGACTGCCGGGGTTCTCGATGAGCAGGGCAGCCGCGACCAGGCCGCCGATCAGGCTGATCGCCGCGAGGGCGAGCAGGGGCAGACGGGAGGTCAGTGCACCCGCCCCAGCCGCAGCCGCCAGGCCTGCGGGCCGCGCTCGATGTAGGAGATCTCCACGGCGTCGCCCTCGCGGTCGCGGATCTGGGCGAGCAGCGGCACCGGGTCGTGCGGCGCGATGAGCACCATGGCGGCCCCCGGCCGGACCTGGGCGAGCGCCCCGAGGATCGCTCCGTGCCGGATGGCGTGCGGGATGATGCGAGCGTCGAGTTCGGGCAGCGCCTCGTCGTGGCCGCCGCATCCGCAGCTCGACTGGCCGGCCAGGTGCAGGTGGGTGTGGGTCTCGGACATCGGCATTCCTCGGGTCGTGGGTGGACGGGATCTCGGGGGGTCAGGCCGGCGCCGGGTCGAGGTGCAGCAGACAGGCGTCGGGGGCGGCGAACGGCTCCAGGCGCACCCGGTCGGGGGGCAACCCGCCGGACTCGGCGAGCCCGTGGGCCAGCCCGCTGTGGAAGCCGCAGACCAGGGTGGACCGGCTGGCCAGCTCGATGAGCGGGCAGGCGCGCAGCCGGATGGTCCGGCCGCGCCGGTCGGGCTGAGGGTCGAAGCCGAGGCGGGCCATCGCCTCGGCCAGCCCGGCCGCGGGGCCGGTGTCGCTGCCGGCCCCGAGCAGCTGGGCGGTCTGCCGGCCGGCCTGCCGGCCCAGCGCCTGCGGGTCGTCGCCCAGCTCGGTGAGCCGGACCATGAGCGCCTCGATGAGCAGGTCCTGGGTGCGGGTCGCCGGTGGCCGGGTGGCGGCATACCGGAAGGCCGGCCGGCCCCGGCCCGACGCCGGGCGCCGGGTGCGCTCGACCAGGCCCTGGGCGGTGAGCGCCTCGAGATGTTCGCGCACCGTGTTGGGGTGCTGTCCGAGGGCGGCGGCCAGCTCCGCCGAGGTCAGCGGTTCGCCGCCGGACTGCAGGTGGGCGAGCACCTCGGCCTGCGCCGGCGTGGCGACGGCAGTGGTCGCGGCTCGGGGCCCGCGACGCGCATGATTTTGCACGGGACTAACCCTATTAAAAACTGGGGGTCGACGTCCAATCGCCTCGCGCGTGTCGCCCGCCCGCCCGGTGAAAACGGTTGCCTGGAACGTTTGCGGGGGCCGGGGTCAACTAGGCGCCGGCCGCGCCGGTGATCCGGTGCAGCAGGAACACCTGCTCGGGGCCGGCGGTGCCGGATCGGGCAAAGACCCGGCCGCCCTCGACCCGGGTCGGCCGGACCAGGTGTCGCGCGGTGCGGCCGTTGGCGTCGGCGTAGCCGATCCACACCGCCATGGCGTCGGAGGCCGCGCGGCGCAGCAGGGCGGCGGTCTCGGCCGGGTCGCCGCCGAGGGGCCCCGGCCGCCGGGTGTCGGGCTGGGTCCGCGGGGGAGCGGCGCGCAGCGCAGCGACGACGGAGGCGGCATACGGCCGGTCGACGCCGAGGGCGACCGGCTCGGGGTCGCGGCGACGGGGCGGGCGGACCCGCCGCGCGGTGCGCTCGCCGACCACGAGGGTGCCGTCGACGGCCTCGTGCGCTGGCGCATAGCCCGCCTCGCGCAGCAACTCGACGACCGTCGCCGGGTCGGCCCGGGACACCAGCACCGTGGGGGCGATGCGGTGCAGCATCGCGAGGGCCAGGGAGCGGTCGGCCAGCATCGCGGTCAGCACCGACTCGTCGTCGCTGCGCAGGTATGCCGTCGCCCCGCCGACCCGGGTCACCCCGTGCCGGCGGGCTGCGTCGCGGACCAGGTAGTCCACCGGCTGGGGCACCGCGGTCCGGCTGTGCCGGGCCAACTCGGCCAGCAGGTCGTCGGCGGTCCACCCGGCGTCGAAGGCGCGTCGGACCGACTCGGGGGACAGGCGCAGGACCGTTGCGCCGCCGCGAGATTCGACGTCGGCGACCAGCCGCAGGAAGCGTCCGAGCGCGCCGTCGAGCGGGCCCGGGGCCACCACCGTCAGGTCGGCCTGGAGCAGCACGTGATCGACGGCGGCGGGCAGCATGGCCGCGGCCGCCGCGACCGCCCTGGCCGGCTCGGCGCCGTCGAGCAGCGCGCGCCCGGCCGAGGTCAGGGCGCCGGCTGCGACGACCCCGAGCCAGGCGCCCTCGCGCAGCGTCGCGCCGGCCACCTGGGCCAGCACCTGGGGGTCGCGCAGGGGTCGCCGCCAGGCCAGCAGGTCGGCCAGGCCGGCCGGGGCCGGGGCGGTCCCGACCGGCAGGTCGGCGAGCGCCGTGAGGACGTCGCGGCGGTGCCGACGCAGCGGCGGCCAGAGCGCCTCGGCGGACAACGCGGCCACCGCCGGTCGGCCGCCGGTGCGGCTCCCGACCAGGTATGCCGCCCACCGGCCGGCCAGCCAGGCCTGCCCCAGGGCGACCCACCGCTGCTCGGCGGGCTGGTCCAGCCAGGTGTCCGCCGCCGCGGTCGGGCACCACGAGGGCGTGGCCTCGCCGTCGTCGGCCACCAGCCGGGCGTCGGCGGCCAGGTGGGCCAGCCACGCGGCCCGCTCGGGCTCGACCTCGAGGTGCCGGGCCAGCAGCGCCAGGTCGCGCACCGCGAGGCCACCCTTGCGCAGCACCCGCGGCGGGTCGGCGCCCCAGCGCTCGAGCAGTTCGGCGAGCAGGACCAGCGTCTCGCGGCCGGCGCCGCCGCCGACCCGGTCGGCCGTGGCGGGGTCGACGAGCCGTCCCCCGGTGTCGGGGGCGGTGAGCCGCAGGCGCCGGTGCAGCCGGCCGCCGCGCAGCGCCAGGGCGGCCTCGCGCAGCAGGACGACGTGTCCCAGGCCGCTCGGCGCCGCCAGGCCCTGCTCGACCAGCCACGCCGCGGCATCGCGCGCCGGTCCGTCGGCCGGGACGGCCGCCAGCGGTGGACCCCAGGTCAGCGAGTCCACCACGGCGGCGACGCCCGGCGGGGCGGCGGCGAGCCGGGCCGGCAGGTCGGCCAGGTCGGCGAGGTCGGTCTGGTCGGCGAGGTCGGTCTGGTCGGCGAGGTCGGACTGGTCGGCCAGGTCCGTCTGGCCGACTCGGTCCTCGCTGTCGTCGCTGTCGCCGCTGTCGCTCTCGCCGCCGGCGGCGCGCGCCGCGAGGCGGCTCGGGCCCAGCCCGGCCGGGTGCGGGCCGAGGGCCTCGGCGGCCGCGGGGACGACCCGCCAGCCGGCGGCCGAGGGCCAGAGCAGGCCGAGGTCGTGCAGCCGGCTCAGCTGGTCGGGTGCCGGGGCACCGAGCAGGGCGGCGATGCTCGCGTCGGTGGCCTCGCCCCGGTCGCCCACCAAAGCTGAGCAGGAGCCGACAGCCGGGCGGTACGATGCTCCGCTCCGGCAAACGCTTGCGCCTGGAAATCGGGCCTCAGGCGATGTCGAGCGCGGCCGAGGGCCCTTCGTGGGTAATCAGTTCGGCGACATCGAAACCGATCCCGCCCGCGCCCACGATCGCAACCGCCTGCCCGACCGGCGCGCGCCCGGCGATCACGTC
>CAZYHR010000005.1:38894-57146 GCA_964647395.1 uncultured Intrasporangiaceae bacterium
TCATCGAGGGCGTCGATCACCCGGCGCACGCTCGGCGCGGAGGCCGCCCGGGCTGCCAGGGCGATCCGGTCGGCCGGGGCCGGCCGGGCCAGGTCGGGTCGCTCGACGAGCAGCCGGATCAACTGCTCGTCGGTGCGCGCGGCCAGGTCGTCAGCCAGGCTCTGCGCGGGTCGGGCGGCGCCCGGCGGCCCGGCGGTCGAGGCCGGCCCACGGGTGGACCGAGGGGCGGCGGGCATCTGCTCATTCTCCCTCGTCCCGCCCCCGCCGGGGAACGCCGACTGGGCGGGTGGGCGGGCCCCAATCCGGGTTGCCCCGACGGCTAGGCTTGCCTCGCGTGCCGGTCCCGGCAGCGCGAGGGTCAGCGCGACAGCAGTGTCGGCACGACAGCAGAGGTGGACGGTGCCCACAGGCAAGGTCAAGTGGTACAGCGCGGAGAAGGGCTTCGGCTTCGTCTCCGACGACGCCGGTGGCGAAGTCTTCCTGCACGCCAACGCGCTGCCCGAGGGAGTGGCCACCCTCAAGGGGGGCACCCGGGTCGAGTTCGACGTCGTCGAAGGTCGCCGTGGCGCCCAGGCGCTCAAGGTGCGGGTGCTGGAGCCGACCCCCTCGGTGGCCGCCGCGCAGAGGGCCGCGCACCGCAAGCCGACCGAGGACATGGTCGTCATCGTCGAGGACCTCATCAAGCTGCTCGACTCCACCTCGGAGTCGCTGCGCCGGGGTCGCTATCCCGACAAGGGGCACGCCGGCAAGGTCGCCCAGGTGCTGCGCGCCGTGGCCGACGACCTGGAGCCGTGATGGTCGAGGTCAAGACCGACAACACGCTGTGCGCGGCGGTCGACCTGGCCCGCGAGGCCGCGGTCGAGATCGCCGAGCCGGGAGCGGTGGGCGACCACCTGGCCTGCGTCATGGAGGCCGAGCGGCTGGCCACGCACTACTTCGCGTGCACGCACGCGGCATACGGGGGGTGGCGCTGGTCGGTCAGCCTGGCCCGGGCGCCGCGGCAGAAGGTCGCCACGGTGTGCGAGACCGCGCTGGTCCCCGGGCCCGACGCGATCCTCGCGCCGGAGTGGATCCCGTATGCCGCGCGGATCGCCCCGGGCGACCTCGGCGCCGGCGACGTGCTGCCCTACCGCGCGGACGACCCGCTGCTGCAGGCGGGCTTCGAGGCGACCGGCGACGACGAGGCCGACCAGCTCGCGCTCGGCGAGTTGGGGCTGGGCCGCCGCCGGGTGCTGTCCGCCGAAGGGCGGGCCGCCGCCGCCGAGCGGTGGTATTCCGGCAGCCACGGACCGCACAGCGAGATCGCCGAGAAGGCCACCGAGCGGTGCGCCACCTGCGGCTACTTCCTGCCGATGGCGGGGGCGTTGCGCAGCACCTTCGGCGTGTGCGCCAACGAGTGGTCGCCCAGCGACGGCCAGGTCGTCTCCCTCGACCACGGCTGCGGGGCGCACAGCGAGGTCGACGTCGAGCACGGGGCCGCCGTCCCGGTGCCCGAGCCGTTGGTCGACGAACTCGCGCTCGACCTGGTCGACCGGGCGACGGTCGAGTCCGCGACGGAGCAGCCGATCGAGGAGCAGCCGCAGCAGCAGCCGGAGCCGGAGTCGGCGATTGAGGAGCAGCCGGAGCAGGAGCCGGCCATCGAGGGGCAGCCGGAGCGGGAGCCGGCCATCGAGGGGCAGCCGGCGGACGAGCCGGACCCGCAGACCTGAGCGCACCTCAGGCGTCGGAGAAGTTGCCGCGCCCGCGGCGCACCGCCACCCAGGCCAGCAGCCCGAGGACGATCCCGGTGCCGCAGGTCCACGGCCACCAGTGCCGCTCGCCGGCGTGCAGGCTGGGGACGAGCAGCACGACCGCCAGGGCGACCGCCCAGATCGCGGCGCCGACCAGGGCGATCGGGCCGGTGGGCACGGGCACCGGCTGCGGGGCCCCCTCGGCCGGGCCGGTGCGCTGACTGTCCTCGCCGGTCACCCTCCCACCCTAAGCCGCTCCACCCGCGGACCCCCACCCGCGGACCCCCACCCGCGGACCCCCCGCCCTCGGACCCCACCCGGGTCCGGCAGGGGGCGCCGCCGGCGGGAGGCGACCGCTGGGCTAGGGTCCCCACACGTGGGGAAGGACTCGGGAGGTCCGATGAGTGCCGACGAAGCGGCGCGGGTGGCGCAGCACGCCTATGACCTCATCGAGCTGGGTCGGCCCATCCGTGCCCTGGAACTGTTGACCGACGCATCGCGGGACCTCGGCCCGTCGCCGCTGCTGGCCGCCCGGACCGCCCACGCGCTGCGGTTCCTGTCCCGGGACGAGGACGCCCTGCAGGTCGCCTCCGATGCGCTCATGGAGGCGCCCGACGACCCCGGGCTGCTCTTCGAGACGGTCCAGTGCCTGGTCGCGCTCGAGCGGGCCCGGGCCGCGCTGCCGCTCGCCGAGCACCTGCTGGCCCGGCATCCGGAGGACCTCGACGCCATGCGGGCCTACGTCCGGGCGGCCAGCAACGTCCCCGAGCGGCGCCGGCGGGCGGTCGAGGTCGCGCGCCGGGCGGTCGACTCCCACCCCGGGCAGCCGAGCGCCTTCATCGTCCTGGGCGACGCGCTCGACGGGGTCGGAGACCGGGACGGGGCGCGGGCGGCCTACGAACAGGTGCTGCGGCTCAACCCGCAGGACCGGGACGCGCCGCTGCGGCTGGCCCGGCTCAAGGTGCGCCGGGGCAACATCGTTGCCCTCCTGCGGACCCTGGTCCAGGACCTGCGGACCAACCCGGGTCAGGGCAGCCGGGGGTCGGCGGACTTCCTGTCCGCGGTGCCGGCCCTGCTGGTCGTCGGCACCCTGGCCCTGCTCGCCGTCGGATGGCCGATCGGCTGGCTGCTGGCCGGGGTCGTCGCCTGGGGCCAGTTCGCGTGGGTCGTCGCGGTGGCCGTCGTCGGCGGGCTGGGCGTCCTCGGGGCGGTCGTGTTCGTTGTCGGAGCCGGCCCGCGCGCGGCGCTCGCGGCGACCCGGGCCGGCGTGCTGCAGGCGGGGGAGCTGCGGGGGTTCCTGCCCTGGCTGGCCGACCTGGCCGTGCTGCAGGCCGCGGCCCTGGTGGCCGGCTGGCCGGGCCTGGTCGCAGTGCTGCCGGTGCTCTTCGGCGTGCGCGTCGCGGTGGCGTTGCGCGGGGGGCGCCGCGACCCGGCGGTGGCCGAGCGGGCCGTCGAACTGCTGGCCAACGGGCCGACCGCGCTGGTGATCTGGGCCACCGTGGGCTGGCCGGTCGGGGCGCTGCAGTCGCGGCTGGTGCCCGGTGGCCGCGAGCTGTGGGCCTGGACCATCGGCGGCCAGCTGGCCACGACCGCGGTGCTGCTCGTCGCGCCCCCGGTGCTGCTCGGCTGGCGCCGCTTCGACGCGGTCGCCGCCGAGGCCTATCGCCGGGACGCGCAGCAGGCCGTCGTGCTCATGGTCGGCTGCCTGCTCACGCTGCTGCTCACCCAGCTCGTCTCGTGGTGGCTCGGCTGGTGGGCCCTGGCCGCCCTGGTGCCGATCGCCACGCTCGTCGGGCTGCTGCTCACCCCCTGGGGGCGGCGCTGGCGGGTCGAGGAGGGCTGATCGGGCCGGGCCGCCGGCGGCGGCTCAGACCACCCAGCCGTGTCCGACCGGGGCGGCGGCGGGGGCATTGATGACCTTGGCCAACTGCCGGGCCTGGGCGACCAGCCGGTCAGCGGCGTCCCAGACCTCGGCGTTCTCCTCGACGAAGCCGCCGGCCAGGTTGGTGGAGGTGATCTCCACCCGCAGCCAGCCCGGTGCCGGCCGGGCCCGCACGTGCACGGTGAGCTCGAGGGTCGGCACCCAGCCGGACACGCCCAGATCCCAGGCGATCGGCGGGAACGCGTCGACGACGAGCGGGAGCAGCAGCGTGTCGGGCTCGCGGCCGTCGCGCATCCGGAACCACGCGCGCAGTTGGCCCAACCCCGACGGGCGACCGTCCGGCCCGCCGGTGGTGTCCGGGTCGATGCGCATGTCGTAGTGCTCCATGACCTCGACCTCGTCGTGCGGATAGCCGGGCAGGTCGTCGGCCCGCACGCACTCCTCGGGAGGCGGCAGGAACGGCGGCCGGGCCACGGTCATGACGTCCGGTGGTGCCGAGCCCAGATCGGCGAAGGTCGCGATGGCCCGCAGCCGCTCGGTCGGCACGCCGTCCCGGCCCGGCTGCCAGATCCCGGCCTGCCCGGTCGACATCGAGCGGCCCGACCGGATGACCTCGGTGCGCACCTCGGTGGGCCCGGGGTCGGCGGCGGCCAGATAGAACGCGCTGACCACGAGCGGGTCGGGGTGCTCGATCTGCTGGGACAGCCGGGTGACCAGACCCTTGACCGCGAGCGACACGGTGAGCCCGCCGTTGATCGGTCCGCGGTGCACCCGCCACGAGGTCGGCAGGTCGGCCAGGTGCACGTCGGGGGAGTCGCTCGGCGCGAGGGCCGTCGCCACGTCGAAGCTGTGCCCGGTCATCGCCGCTCACCCGCCGGCGCGGTCGTGCGGGCCGCCGCGGCGGCCAGGTCGGCCTCGGCCCGGGCGGTGGCGGCGGCCACGCCGGTCGTGCTCGAGCGGCCCCGCTCGAGGGCGCTGCCGATCGCCGAACTGAGCCGGTTGACCGGCACCTGGCTGCCGAGCAGGAAGACCATGCGGGTCAGCAGGTCGTCGCGCTGCTCGGGGGTGACCTGGTCGAGCGCTGCGGACAGGCTGAGCCACAGGTGCTCCAGGTGCCGCTCGGCCGGGGGTGTCGGATCGGGCCAGTCAGGGGCCATCCGGCCCCCCTCGGGCGCTCGTCCGGCCCGGATGACGTCGGGCACCTGGTCGACCTCGGCCGGGTCGGTGAGCCGGGCCAGCAGCAGCCCGTCGGGCCGGACCACGAACACCTCCCCGGGCGCCGCCCCGAGCGAACGCTGCAGGTCCTCGTCCAGGACCAGGGCGTGGTCGGCCGGGGTCGCGGTCCCGTTGACCAGCACCAGCTCGCAGGGCTCGGGCGCCAACGCCTTGGCCAGGCGCTCCGCGGCAGCCGCGACCGCGGCATACATGGCGTCGTCAAAGCCGAAGGCGAGCAGGCCGAAACCCTTGCCGCGCAGCCGATTCAGCGTCGTCGATGCGCCGTCGACGGTCACCGACCAGTCCGGCACCGGGTCGCCCGGCAGGGTGCCGCGGGACCGCTCGTCGGCGTGCCAGGTCAGCGGGGACAGGTGGGCGTGGGTGGCGCTCGACTGGCGCGGGTTGAGCAGGAAGCCGAAGGCGGGGTATGCCGCGGCGAGCCGCAGGATCGCGTCGCGCGTCATCCGGAAGCCGTCGGTCCCGGGGGTCATGAAGCGGGTCGACTTGCCCGCGTTGCTGACGTTCTGCTCCCAGGCCGAGCGCCGCTCCGCGGCATAGGCGGCCAGCAACCGCGGCTCGGCGCGGCCGTCGACGACCGCCGCGAGCATCCAGGCCAGGGTCTCGGCGTCCTCCATGCCGGAGTTGAGGCCGCGGACCCCGAAGATCGGCACGAGATGAGCCGCGTCGCCGGCGAAGATCACTCTGCCGTGGACGAACTCGTCCAGCGCCCGGGCGTGCGCCTGGTAGATGCCGTGCCACTCGAGGGTCCACGGCACGGTGTTGCCGAGCCACTCCAGATGTTGGCTGATCCGCTGCCGGATGCGGTGACCCTGCAGCTCGGCGACCAGGTCGGCGTCCGGCTCGAGCTGGTAGTCGATCCGCCAGATGTCGTCGGGCTGGCGGTGCATGAGCACGGTCGAGCCGGAGTTGCTCGGCGGGTCGAACCACACCCGCCGCTCGGCCGGCTCGTCGACCGGCCAGTGGATGTCGGCGATGACGTAGCGACCCTCGTAGCTCGTGCCGTCCAGAGCCAGGCCGGCCAGCTCGCGCATCCGGCTGCGGCCGCCGTCGCTCGCGACGACCCACGACGCGCGCAGCGTGCGCGGCCCATCGACGGTCGCCACCTCGAGGCTCACCGCCGACCCCTCGTCGACGAACCCGGTGACCTCGCAACGCCACAGCAGCGTCGCCAGGGGCTCGGCCAGCAGCCGGTCGACGATGATCTGCTCGAGCATGGACTGGCCGATGTTGACCATCGGGGAGCGCACGTCACGCTCGGACATGGGCATCCGGAAGCTCAGCACCTCGGTCTCGCGGTAGTAGCTGCGCCCACCGAGCCAGGGGATCGCCACCGCCTCGATCGGCTCGGCGAAACCCAGCCGCTCGGCCACCTCGAGGCTGTGTCGCGAGATGCAGATCGCCCGGCTGCCGAACGACGCGGCGTCCGCGGCCTCCAGGACGGTCACCGGTATGCCGCGCTGCGCCAGTCCCAGCGCGGTCACCAGGCCGACCGGACCCGCGCCGACGACGACCACCGGCAGGGGTGGCGCGTCGGGGGCCAGCGACTCGATGCGCGCGGCAGGATACGTGGTCGGGCGGTGATAGGCGGACGCAGCCATCTGTCGCTCCTCGTTGAACTTCTCTCTGGTCTATCACGCGGCCCGCGCGGGCTGCTCACCGGCCCGGACGCACAGATTCCGTGGTTCTAGCGCGCCCGATCCGCGGTTCGCCGGAAGCCGGCCGCGCGGCCTCCTCGTGGTGCCGCGGCCGGGTGGCGCACCGTGGGTCGCCCCCGGCACGGACTAGGTTGTCAGACATGTCGACTGCCGTGCAGGACACCGCGCCCAAGGGTGCGCTGGACCGCTACTTCCGGATCACCGAGCGGGGCTCGACCATCGAGCAGGAGCTCCGCGGCGGCTTGGTGACCTTCTTCACGATGGCCTACATCATCGTGCTCAACCCCCTCATCCTCGGCTTCGTCAAGGACGCCGAGGGGCAGTTCCTCGGCGGCGGGGCGGCCCCCAACCTGCCCGCCATCGCCGCCGGCACGGCCCTGGTGGCCGGCGTGATGTCGATCCTCATGGGGCTAGTCGCCAACTATCCGCTCGCGCTGGCCACCGGGCTGGGCCTCAACGCCTTCGTCGCCCTGTCGATCGCCACGAAGATGACCTGGGCCGACGCGATGGGCCTGGTCGTGCTGGAGGGTCTGGTCATCCTCGTGCTCGTGCTCACCGGCTTCCGCGAGGCGGTCTTCCACGCCGTGCCGGCCCAGCTCAAGATCGCCATCTCGGTCGGCATCGGGTTGTTCATCGCACTGATCGGCCTGGTCGATGCCGGATTCGTGCGGCGTACCGGCACCGGGCCGGTGCCCGTCGAGCTCGGCGTCGGCGGGTCGCTGCAGGGCTGGCCGGTGCTGGTCTTCGCGGTGGGGCTGCTGCTCGTCGTGGCCCTGTGGGTGCTGCGGGTGCGCGGCGCCATCCTGCTGGCGATCATCGGCACGACGCTGCTGGCCATCGTCGTCGAGGCGGTCGGCAAGATCGGCCCGACCGTGGTCGGCCAGAACCCCGACGGCAGCAACCGGATCAACCCCTTCGGCTGGAACCTCAACGTCCCGGCCTGGCCGGACCAGGTCGTCGCCACCCCGTCCTTCGGCACCCTCGGGCAGTTCAACCTGCTCGGGTCGTTCGATCGGATCGGCATCGTGGCCGCGGCGCTGCTCGTGTTCACCCTCATGCTCGCGGACTTCTTCGACACGATGGGCACGATGACGGCGATCGGCGCCGAGGCCGGCCTGCTCGACGAGGAGGGGGTGCCGCCCAACACCCGCCGGATCCTGGTCGTCGACTCGATCGCGGCAGCCGCCGGCGGCGCGGCGGGCGTCTCGTCGAACACCTCCTACATCGAGTCGGCCTCCGGGGTCGGCGAGGGGGCGCGCACCGGCCTGGCCGCCGTCGTCACTGGGCTGCTCTTCCTGGTCTCGACGGTGCTGGCCCCGCTGGTCGAGATCATCCCCAACGAGGCTGCGGTGCCGGCGCTCGTGCTGGTCGGCTTCCTCATGATGCAGCAGGTCAAGGGCATCGACTGGGACGACCTGGAGATCGCGATCCCGGCCTTCCTCACCGTCGTGCTCATGCCGTTCACCTACTCGATCACGGTGGGCATCGGGGCCGGCTTCGTCTCCTATTTCTTCATCCAGGCGCTGCGCGGCAAGGCCACCCGGGTGCATCCGCTCATGTGGGTGGTCTCGCTGCTGTTCGTCGTCTACTTCGCGATCAGCCCGGTCACCGGGTTGCTCGGGGGCTGAGGTGGCCACCCTCGTCGTGGTCCGGCACGCGAAGTCCGACTGGGACGTGCCCGCCGACGACCGGCACCGGCCGTTGGCCGCCCGGGGCCGCCGGCAGGCCCCGGCGACCGGCCGCTGGCTCGCCGAACAGGAGTATGCCGTGCAGTTGGCGGTGGTCTCCCCGGCCCGCCGGGCGCGGCAGACCTGGGAGCTGGTCTCGGCCGAGCTGTCCGGCGAGGTGCGCACCCTGGTCGAGGAGGCCGCCTACACCTTCGACGGCGAGGACCTGTTCGACCTGGTGCGCACGCTGCCCGCCGAGCTCGGCTGCGTCGCGCTGGTCGGGCACAACCCGGCCGTCGAGGAGCTCGTCGAGCGGCTCACCGGCCGGGCCGTGCCGCTGCCGACCTCGGCCGTCGCGGTCATCGAGCTGGAGTCCTGGTCGGGGCGGTCCGGTCGGCTGGTCACCGCCGGCCGGCCGGCGGACGGCCCGCTGGACTAGCGCCGGGCTCACCTCCCGCGCGCCGGGCACGGCGGGCCGGCCCGACCGACTCCGGCTCGGGCACCGCGGCGCGTCCCGACCAGGTAGTTAGTCTGACTAATGAGTTAGACTAACTACCCGTGCCGACCGAGACCTCGCTCACCCCCGCCGCGCTGGCCCGCATGGCCAGCGACCTGCGACTGGCCTGCATGCGGATCAGCCGCCGGGTGCGCTACGAGTCGGTCGTCGACATCGCGCCGCATCAGTTCTCGGTGCTGGTGCGGCTCGAGGAGCGGCCCTCGACCCCCGGCGAACTGGCCGAAGCGGAGCGGGTGGCCAAGCCGACGATGACCAAGACGGTCGCGGCGCTCGTGGACCGGGGTCTGGTCGAGCGATCGTCGGATCCGACCGACGGTCGGGTGGTCATCCTGTCGTTGACCCGGGCCGGCCGGGCGACGGTGCGCGAGACGCGCCGGTCGCGGGACGCCTGGATGCTGCGTCGGGTGGCCCGGCTGACCCCGGAGGAGCAGCAGGTGCTGGCCCGGGCCGAGCGGATCCTGGCCAGGGTGGCGGCGACATGAGCCCGACCTTCGCGTCGCTGTCCAACTACAACTATCGGCTGTACGCCGCGGGCGGCGTCATCTCCAACACCGGCACCTGGATGGGTCGGGTCGCCCAGGACTGGCTGGTCCTCACCGAGCTGACCGATCACTCCTCGACCGCGCTCGGCATCGTCACCGGACTGCAGTTCCTGCCCTTCCTGCTGCTGGCGCCGTGGGCCGGGATGATCGCCGACCGCTACCCCAAGCGGCGCATCCTGCTCGTCACCCAGACCGTCCTGCTGATCACCACCGGGGTGCTCGCGGTCATCACCCTGGCCGGGATCGTCCAGCTGTGGCAGGTGTATTCGTTGGCGCTGCTGCAGGGACTGGCGGCCGCGGTGGACAACCCGGCGCGGCAGACCTTCGTGTCGGAGATGGTCGGACAGCGGCACGTCGCCAACGCCGTCGCGCTCAACTCCGCGTCGTTCAACGCCGGCCGGCTGCTCGGCCCGGGGGTCGCGGGACTGCTCATCGCGGCATACGGGACCGGGGTGGCCTTCGCGGTCAACACGGTGTCGTTCGTGCCGGTGCTCGGGTCGCTGCTGCTCATGCGGGTCGGTGAGCTGTTCCCGGTGCCGCTGGCCCGGGGCAAGGGCAAGATCCGGGAGGGTCTGGCCTATGTCCGCCGGCGCTGGGACATCAAGCTCATCATGCTGCTCGTCTTCGTGCTGGGCACCTTCGGCCTCAACTTCCAGATGACCATGGCGCTCATGGCGACCACCGAGTTCCACAAGGGCGCAGCCGAATACGGTGCGCTCGGCTCGGTCATGGCGATCGGGTCGCTGTCCGGGGCGCTGCTGTCCGCGCGACGCGAGCGGCCGCGGTTGCGGGTGCTGCTCGTCGCGCTGGCGGGCTTCACGGTGTCCAGTGCGGCGGCGGCCCTGGCGCCGACCTACGAGTTGTTCGCGGTCGCCCTGGTCGGCTGCGGGCTCAGCGCGCTCACCGCGCTGACGACGGCCGACGCCCTGGTCCAGCTCCCCGTCGACCCGGGGCTGCGCGGCCGGGTCATGGCGCTCTACATGGCGATCTTCCTGGGTGGCACCCCGATCGGCGCGCCGCTCATCGGACGGCTCGGCGACCTGGCGGGCGCGCGGTGGACCATCGGCATCGGCTCGCTGGCCGTCGGGGTGACGGTGGCGATCGTCGGAGTCGCGCTGGTGCGGCGCGAGAATGTCCATGTGTCCTACGAGTCCCAGCGCCGGCCGCACTTCCAGCTCGTCGTCGGCGAGCCCGAGCGCCCCACCGAGCCGATGCCAGAGGCGGCCCGATGAACGTGCGCTTCCGCCACCGGCTCACCCTCGTCGTGCTCGTGCTGCTCGTCGTCATCGGCGTCGTCGCCGTGGTCACCCGGTAACCGCGCCGAGCCGCTCAACCACCCAGTCGACGCACGCGGTGAGCGCGCTGACGTCGTCGGGGTCGACGGCGGGGAACATCGCGATGCGCAGCTGGTTGCGGCCGAGCTTGCGATAGGGCTCGACGTCGACGACGCCGTTGGCGCGCAGCACCTTGGCCACCGCGGCGGCGTCGACCGCGGCGTCGAAGTCGATGGTCCCGACGACCTGCGAGCGGGCGGCCGGATCGGCGACGAACGGCGTCGTGTATGCCGTCCGCTCGGCCCACGCGTAGAGCCGGGCCGAGCTGTCCGCGGTGCGGCCGGTGGTGAAGCCGAGTCCGCCGTTGGCGTTCATCCAGTCGAGCTGGTCGGCCATCAGGGCGAGGGTCGCGACCGCCGGGGTGTTGTAGGTCTGATCCTTGCGCGAGTTGTCGATCGCCGTCGGCAGGCTGTAGAACTCGGGCACCCACCGGCCGCTCGCCGCGATCTGCTCGACCCGGGCCAGCGCCGCGGGGGAGAAGCAGGCCAGCCACAGCCCGCCGTCCGAGGCGAAGCACTTCTGCGGCGCGAAGTAGTAGACGTCGGCCTGGCTCAGGTCGACCGGCAGGCCGCCGGCCCCGGAGGTCGCGTCGATGAGCACGAGCGCGTCCTCGGCCGCGCCGGCCACCCGGCGCACCGGCGCCATGACCCCCGTCGAGGTCTCGTTGTGCGGCCAGGCGTAGACGTCGATGTCCGCCTGCGCCACCGGCTCGGCCAGGCTGCCCGGCTCGGCCCTGATGACCGAGGACTCGCCCAGGAACGGCGCGCCCGCCGTCACGCCGGCGAACTTCGCGGAGAACTCGCCGAAGGCCAGGTGCTGCGCCCGCTCCCGCACCAGCCCGAACGCGGCGATGTCCCAGACGGCCGTCGACCCGCCGTTGCCCAGGACGATCTCGTAGCCGTCGCGCAGCCCGAACAGCCCGGCCAGCCCCTCGCGCACCTGGCGCACGAGACCTTTGACCGGGGGCTGCCGGTGTGACGTGCCGAGCACCGTGCGGCCGAGGCGCTCCAGCGCGCGGACCTGCTCGGGCCGCACCTTGCTGGGTCCGCAGCCGAAGCGGCCGTCGCCGGGGAGCAGGTCTGCGGGGATCTGGAGCTGGTCGGTCATGGGGGATCACCTTCGTGTCGGACTCGTGCCCCGCCATCCTGTCAAGTCGGCTCGGGGCCGCTCCGCCCGGGTCCGGCAGCCGGGCAGCGCCCCCGGCGGGCCGCGCCCCGGCTTGACAGTCCGTCACCGGGGGGGTCAGTATTGATGTAATGATGTAATCACGTAACGACGTGATGCACGTATCGCGAGGCGGACGGCAACGACAGGGCCATCCGCACCACAACCGATCCAGGAGTTCCCATGAAGCACGAACACCCCCGCGGCTGGGGCCGGCGCCCCGACTTGCCCGACTTCCCCGGCGGACCGGAGTCCTTCGGTATGCCGCCCGCCCCCGGCACCCCCGGTGGACCCGACCTGCCCGACGGGCCGCGCGGCCGCGGCCGGCGCGGTCGCGACGGCGGTCCCCGCGACGGTGGCCCCCGCGCCGGCGGGCGCCGCGGCGGTGGCCCGCGCGGGGGTGGCCCCTTCGGCCGACCGGGCGGCTGGCAGCAGGCCGACCTGCCCCCGGCCGACGACGCGGGCCAATGGCTCGCCGGCCGGCTGCCCTCGGACTGGTTCACCGGCGAGCCGCGGATCACCGTGGACCGAGAGGAGATCGTCGTCGTCGGCACCCTGCCGCCGGTCGACGGCCAGGACGGCTCGGCGGCGGCCGCGGCCGGCCGGATCAGCCGGTGGCGCGAGGACACCCGCGACCAGCGCATCGCCGTCGCGTTGGAGGCCGAGGCGCGCTACGGCCGCAAGGTCTCCTGGGGCGCCCGGATCGGTGACCACGAGGAACTGTTCACCCACCTGGCGGTGCCGGTCATGACCCGGCTGCGCCAGCCGCAGCGTCAGGTGCTCGACACCCTCGTCGACGCGGGCGTGGCCCGCTCCCGCTCCGAGGCGCTGGCCTGGTCGGTCTCGCTCGTCGCGCAGCACATCGAGCCGTGGCTGGCCGACCTGCGCGACAAGATGTCCGAGGTCGACAAGCTGCGCGCCCAGGGCCCGCAGCTCTGACCCCGGCGCCGACCGTCAGCGGCTGATCGTGTGCGGGTCGATGTGCCGCGGCCAGCCGGCGACCTGCTCGGCCCCCCGCGGCGGCTCGCCGACATAGCGCGACGAGGGCCGGATCAGCCGGCCGGTGCGCTTCTGCTCCAGGATGTGCGCCGACCAGCCGGCCGTGCGGGCGCAGGTGAACATCGGCGTGAACATCGACGGAGGCACCTCGGCGTAGTCGAGCAGCACCGCCGCCCAGAACTCGACGTTGGTCGCCAGCACCCGGTCCGGGCGCCGCTCCTGCAACTCGGCCAGCGCGGCCTCCTCCAGGGCGTGCCCCACCTCGTACCGCGGGGCGCCGAGCCGGCGGCAGGTCGCCCGCAGCACCCGGGCCCGCGGGTCCTCGGCTCGATAGACCCGGTGGCCGAAGCCCATGAGCCGCTCGCCGCGGTCGAGCCCGGCCTTGACGTACGCGCGGGCGGCGCCGGTCTTCTCGACGCCCTCGCGCCTGTGCAGCACCCGCGAGGGTGCCCCGCCGTGCAGCGGCCCGGAGATCGCGCCGACGGCCCCGGACAGGCACGCCGCGACGTCGGCGCCGGTCGAGGCGATGATCCGGGCGGTGAAGGTCGAGGCGTTCATGCCGTGCTCGGCGGCTGACCCCCAGTAGGCGTCGACGGCCTCGACGTGCCGCGGGTCGGGCTCGCCGCGCCAGCGGATCATGAACCGCTCGACGATCGTGCGCGCCTTGTCGACCTCACGCTGCGGGACCATCGGCTTGTGCTGGCCGCGGGCGGACTGCCCGACGAAGGACAGCGCCATGACGGCCGCGCGGGCGAGGTTCTCGCGGGCCTCGGCCTCGTCGATGTCCAGCAACGGCCGGAACCCCCAGATCGGGGTCAGCTGCGCCAGCGCCGACTGCACGTCGACCCGCACGTCACCGGAGTGCACCGGCAGCGGGAACGGCTCGGCCGGCGGCAGCCCCGGCTCGAAGGAGTTGTCGACGAGCAGCCCCCAGACCTGCCCGAACGAGACCCGGTCGACGAGGTCCTCGATGTTGACCCCGCGGTAGTAGAGCGCCGAGCCCTCCTTGTCCGGCTCGGCGATCTCCGACTCGAACGCGATGACCCCCTCGAGGCCGGGCTTGAAGCTGTTCGGGTCGGGAGTGGCCAGCGGCTGGGTGGTCATCGGAGCGTGTCTCCTGAGTCGGCGAGGCGGTCTGCCCGGGTGGATGCTGCCTGGTCAACGGTATGCGCTGCTGTGGACGGGGTCCGCGGGGGCAGCCTACGCTCGTGCCATGACCGGTCGGGTCGACTACCTGAGCTCGGGTCTGGATGAGGCCGACGCCCACGCGACCCCGTGGGAGCAACTGTGCACCTGGGTCCGCGACGCCGAGAACGCCGGCGTCGTCTCGGCCGAGACCCCCGAGGGGCTGGCCCTGTCGTTCGCCAGCGTCGATACGGCCGGCCCCGACGTGCGCACCGTGCTGCTGCGCTTCCTGGACCCGCGCGGGCCGGGGTTCGTCACCGACCTGGGCTCGACCAAGTCCCGGCAGTTGCAGGCCGACCCGCGCTGCGCCGGCTCGCTCGGCTGGGTGTCGCTGTTCCGCACGGTGCGCTTCCGCGGGGTGGTCGAGCCGGTCGAGCGGGAGATCATCGAGGGCTACTTCGACGGCCGGCCGTGGGGCTCGCGGATCTCCGCCTGGGCCTCCCAGCAGTCTGCGCCGATCGGCTCGCGCGCCGAGCTCGAGGCGGCCTACGACGCCTACGCGGCCCGCTTCCCGGACACCGGCTGCGCCGACGACGTGCCCACTCCGCCGTCCTGGTGCGGCTGGCGGATCCGGCCCTGGGAGGTCGAGTTCTGGGCCGGCCGGCCCAGCCGGCTGCACGACCGCATCGTCTACTCGCTGGCCCACCCCGCCGACCGGGAGGCCGGCCACCTGCCGCTGCTCGACGACTCCGCCGCCTGGGTCATGAGCCGCCGCCAGCCCTGACCGCCGGCCCAGACGACCGGCCCAGCCCACCGGCCCAGACCAGCAGCCCAGAGCGCCGGCAAAGCGCTTGCCTGATCCGCCCACCCGACGTACGGTCCCTCGTACACGAGAAAGGAGGTGGTCAGGTAGTGCATTCCTATCGGACACGTGAGGTGGCTGCGCGGTAGCGCGACCGTCCCTGACCGCCTCGTCATCGCACGGGTGGTTCAGAACTGACGGACGGGCGGCCGCAATCCAAGCAGTCGCTGCGGCCCGTGGGCAGGTGCGTCTCGTCCAACGCACTCGCCCCCGCAGGGGGGCTCCCCACGGGCCGTTCCTCGGGTCGGCCGGGTGCGGCATACCCTGGTCCGGTGGCCGACCCGGATCCGGTGACCAGCCTGCGGCCGATCTGGGCCGCCGCCTATCTGCCGACCATCTGCGCCGCCGTCGGCTACGGCGCGGTGCTGCCCGCCTTCGCGCTCACCGCGCGTGACCTCGGCGCCAGCGTCGAGACCGCCGCCCTCGTCGTCGCGCTCATGGGGGTCGGGCAGTTGCTCGGCGATCTGCCGGCCGGCGCGCTCGCGGCCCGGGTCGGCGAGCAGCAGGCGCTGCGGCTGGCCTGCCTGGGCGAGGCCGGGGCGATGGTGGGCTGCTGGCGGGCGAACTCGGTGGCCGGGTTCGCGGCGGCGGTCTTCGCGCTCGGCCTGGCCGGAGCGGTCCTGGGGCTGGCCCGGCAGGCCTATCTCACCGAGGCGGTGGCCGTCTCGATGCGGGCGCGGGCCCTGTCGACGCTCGGCGGGGTCTACCGGATCGGCATCTTCGTCGGGCCGTTCGCGGGGGCGCTGGTCATGGGGCGGTGGGGCATCCAGGCCGCGTATGCCGTCGGCGTCGCCGGCGCGCTCGCGGCCCTGGTCACGCTGCTGGTCACCCCGGACATCGCGGCCGGCTACTCCAGCGCGGGCGGGCGGGGGCAGGCCACCGTCTGGTCGGTGGTCCGAACGCACCGGCGCGTGCTGGTCACCCTCGGGCTGGGCGTGCTCGTCGTCTCGGCCATCCGGGCGGCCCGCACCGCGATCCTGCCGCTGTGGGGCGAGGCGATCGGGCTCGACCCGGCGACGGTGGCGCTGGTCTTCGGCCTGTCCGGGGCCGTCGACATGCTGCTGTTCTACCCGGCCGGCTGGATCATGGACCACCACGGCCGGATGCTCGTCGCGGTCCCCTCGCTGATCGTCCTCGGAGCCGGCATCGCGGCCCTGCCGCTGGCCCGGACGCTGACCGGGCTGGTGGTCGTCGCGGTGGTCCTCGGCCTGGGCAACGGCATCTCGGCCGGCATCGTCATGACCCTCGGGGCGGACGCCTCGCCGGCGGTCGGGCGGGCCCAGTTCCTCGGCGGCTGGCGGCTCATGGCCGACGCCGGCCAGGCCGCCGGGCCGCTGCTCATCTCCGTGCTCGTCGCGCTCGGCTCGCTGGGCCTGGCCGCCGTGGCGCTCGGCGGGGTCGCCTGGGCCGGCGCGGCGTGGCTGCGGGTCGTCATCCCGCACTACGACCCGATCAGCCGCCGCGCCCGCTGACCCGCGACACCGGAGGCCGCCCTGGTCTAGCGTGGCCGGGCGTGACGACCCCCCGCACCCGCCTGCGCTGCGCCGAGCCGGCCGACTGCCCGGCGATCCACGACCTCATCGCCGCCCTCGCGGCATACGAACGGGAGCCGGACGCGGTCGAGGGCACCGTGGCGGACCTGCGCGACCACCTCTTCCGGGACGGAGCGCAGGTGTTCTGCGAGGTGGCCGAGGTCGACGACGGGGCCGGCTGGCAGGTGGCCGGGATCGCCGTGTGGTTCGTGACCTTCTCGACCTGGAAGATCCGGCACGGGGTCTGGCTGGAGGACCTGTTCGTGCTGCCGCAGCGGCGCGGCCTGGGCCTGGGCCGGGCGCTGCTCGAGCGGCTGGCCCAGGTGTGCGTCGAGCGGGGCTACCCGCGCTTCGAGTGGTGGGTGCTGGACTGGAACACCCCGGCGCACGGGGTCTACCGGGCGATCGGGGCGGTGCCGCAGGACGAGTGGACGGTCTGGCGGGTCGACGGTGAGGCGCTGGCCACGCTCGGCCGGCCGGCGCGGGGCGGTGGGCATCCGGGCTAGCCTGCCCTGGTGACCGATCTCATCGACACGACGGAGATGTATCTCCGCACCATCCTCGAACTGGAGGAGGAGGGGATCGTGCCGTTGCGGGCCCGGATCGCCGAGCGGCTGGGCCACTCCGGCCCGACGGTGTCGCAGACGGTGGCCCGGATGGAGCGCGACGGGCTGGTGCGGGTCGGCGGTGAGCGGCACCTCGAGTTGTCCGCGCACGGGCGGCTGCTGGCCACCCGGGTCATGCGCAAGCACCGGCTGGCCGAGCGGCTGCTCGTCGACGTGCTCGGCCTGGAATGGGAGCTCGCGCACGACGAGGCGTGCCGGTGGGAGCACGTCATCAGCGACCGGGTCGAGCAGCGCATCCTCGCGGTGCTCAGGGACCGGGGCGTCGTCGTGGCGGGCGAGCTGGAGTCGCCCTACGGCAACCCGATCCCGGGGCTGGCCGAGCTCGGGGACGACACGCCGAGCGGGGGGTTCCGGGACGGTGTGACCAGCCTCACCCAACTGGCGGCCGGGCTGACCGACGCGGACGAGGCGACGGTCGTCGTCCGGCGCATCGGCGAGCCGGTGCAGGTCGACCCGCAGGTCCTCGCGCATCTCGTCGAGATCGGGGTCCAGCCGGGCATCGAGGTGCGGATCTCGTTGCAGGACAACGGCATCAGTGTGCAGCGCGACGGGTCGGACCGGGCCGTGGTCCCCGAGTCGGTGGCCGCCCACGTCTTCGTCTCCCCGGCCGGCTGACGGCTGGCTGGCCACCGGCCGGGCTCGGGCCGGGCCGGCGGGGGCCGGCGCCCGCCGCGGGGCCGGTCTCGGTGTCGTTGACATTCGCGTTGCTGTTCCGTGACCGGAACGTGACAATCCCCGAGGGGCTGGGTTATCGTTTTTTCACCCTCCCGGGCTACGGGTGGGGCCCCGGGCCGGACCGCCGAGTCCTGCCACCGGCCGGGGGATCTGCGAGCTCAGCCAGGCAGGGGCGGGGGAACCAACGCAAGGCGGGCATCGGTCTCCGGTGCCCTTGGGGTGAAGCTCCAGGTCCAGTCAGATGCGGATGGACGAACGAGCCGGGTGACTCCCACCCGAACCCGACAGCTCACCTCGTAGGCGTTCAGGAGAGGTCACCCGTGGCTCACCACGTCGGGCGCCACCGCGCCCCGGGCTACTCGCCCCTGCACGAAATCACCCAGATCGCGACCGGTGCCGCCCGTCCTGCGGCCCGGGTCTCCGCGGTCGTCGTCGTCTCGACCGGCCTGCTGGCCGGCATGGTGTCCCCCGTCCAGGCCCGGCAGGCCGACGCCCCGGCCGCGGTCGTGGCCGAGCGCACGGCCAGCCCGGTGACCGGTCCGATCGTCAGCGGCCCCGAGGCGGTCGCCGCCCGGTTCGGCACCTTCGGCTTCGCGCCGAAGAAGGTCGAGGTGGCCCCGGCAGCCCCCGCTGCCCAGGCCGCCGACCGCGCCTCGCGCACGACGACGGCACCGCGCCCCGCGGTGCCTGCGGCTCCGGCGGCTCC
>CAZYHR010000006.1:0-18256 GCA_964647395.1 uncultured Intrasporangiaceae bacterium
CCTTGGCGATGGAGACGCCGTCGTTGGTGATCGTGGGGGCGCCCCACTTCTTCTCCAGCACGACGTTGCGGCCCTTGGGGCCCAGGGTGACCTTGACGGCGTCGGCGAGGGTGTTCATGCCCCGCTCGAGACCGCGGCGGGCCTCCTCGTCGAAGGCAATGATCTTGGCCATTCGGGTGGTTCCTCCCACGCGAATCGAAGGTGGTGACCACTGGGTGCCCGCGACGGACGGCACGTATGCCGCCCGCTCACGTCACGCGCGGCCACGCACCTCACGCAGTGGCCGGGATTATCACTCTCGGCCTGAGAGTGCTAGCGCCATTATTGGCACTCTCCCCCGGAGAGTGCAAACGCGGGCCCCCTCCCGCCCCACCATCGGGTCCGCGACCGGTCCGGCGGACCAGGTCGTCGGGGTGCCAGTCGTCGAGGTGCCAGTCGTCGAGGTGCCCCGGGCCGATCCTCCAGTGAAAACGGTTGCCTGGAACGTTCCCCGGGCCGATCCTCCAGTGAAAACGGTTGCCTTCCTCCAGTAAAACGGTTGCCTGGAACGTTCCCCGGGGGCCGATCCTCCAGTGAAAACGGTTGCCTGGAACGTTCCCCGGGGGCCGATCGGGCGCGGCCCTGAGCCGTGAGCGGGGGCGGCGGCATACGTTCTCGTCGGGAAGCGCTCGTCGGGAAGCGCTCGTCGGGAAGCGCCGTGCGGTCGTCAGGTCGGCGCGGGTAGCTGACCCTCAAACGTTCCAGGCAACCGCTTTCACTGGTCGGAGGGCTGCGGCCGGGAGCCCAGGCCCTTGGGGCACGGCATCCGCGCATCGACGACGAAACCCCCGTCCGGGCCGCGGTGGCAGTCCAGGCTGCCGCCGAGCTGCGCCAGCCGCTCGGCCATGCCGGTCAGCCCGTTGCCGGGCGCGAGCTGACCCGGGCCGCACCCGTTGTCGGCGATCCGGACCTCGAGATGGTCGTCGGGGTGGCAGACGACCCGGACCTCCACGCGACTGGCCCCGGAGTGCCGCGCGGCATTGGTCAGCGACTCCTGGACGACCCGGAAGGCGGTCTCCAGATGGGTCGGGGGCCACTCCGGCGCCTGTTGGTCGACCTCGACCACGACCTCGTCGATCGCGGTGGAAGCGGCGAGCAGCTCGAGGCTGGCCCGCAGGTCCAGACGCGATTCGCGCAGTTGCGAGACGACCGCGCGCACGTCGTGCAGCGTCGCGCGCGCCAGGTCGCGGGCCTCGGCGACATGCGTGGCGGCCTCGCCGGAGGTCAGGTGGGCGGCGACCTCGAGCCGCAGGGCGAGCGCGGTGAGCCGATGCCCCACGGCGTCGTGCAGGTCTCGGGAGATCCGCAGCCGCTCCGCGTCGCGGGTCTCCTGCGCGAGCCGGGCCTGCGCGTCCTCGAGCGATCGGTTGGCCGTCTCGAGCGCGGCCGTCGTCGAGGCCAGCCGGACCCGGTCGTAGAACTCGCGCACCGCTACCTCAACGACCATCGCAGCGAAGATGCACATCGCGCCCAGCACGACGGCCCACTGCCCGGTCATGTAGTCGAAGACGACCCCGTGGACGTAGCCGAGCATCT
Organism: uncultured Intrasporangiaceae bacterium; assembly: GCA_964647395.1. GTDB lineage: Bacteria > Actinomycetota > Actinomycetes > Actinomycetales > Dermatophilaceae > Phosphoribacter. Next base: position 1,576 of record CAZYHR010000006.1, read on the forward strand.
GCAACGCGAGCACGACCCACACCCACACCCGGGGCAGCGCGAAGCCGATGACGGCCGCGGTGACGCAGGTCAGCACCGGCGTCAGCGACTCCGGACTCGACACGGCCGTCGCGCCGAGCCCGCAGACGCTCATGATGACCGCCCCGACGGCGCCCTTGCCGGTGCGCGGGGCCCGGAACGAGGCGCGCGCCATGAGGAAGCCGACGAGATAGAGCCCGACGAAGATCTCCGAGTGCGGGGACCGGCCCAGGTGCAGGACGCTCGGGTTGAGCAGGGCCGGGATGACGATGCCGCACCAGCTCAGCACGGCGATCATCGTCAGCATCGGCGCGAACATCCCGTAGCCGACGTGGCGCTCGCGGGCCAGCGGCGGCGGGTGCTCGGCCGCGACCGCCCACGGCGGCAGGGCCAAGTCCCGGAGCGAGTCGGGCAGACTCCTCCGGCCGTTCGGCGAGGCTGCGCTGATGGTCCCTCCCGCGGACGATGCCGGGAGAAAGCGTGCCACGTTCCGGGCTCCCGCGACATCGGCAGTCCGGTCGAGCCGCCCGGGCGATTAGGCTGCGTCGGTGGGCAGGGTGACGCGCCGCGTCCAACCGCTGCGGTATGCCGCGGGCGCACCGCCGCGCGCCCGTCCCGACCTGCTCGCGGTCGAGGAGCCGCTGCAGATCCGGGTCCGGGGCTGGGAGCAGGCCGTGGTGCGCGACCTGTCGACGACGATGCGCACGCCGGGCGACGACTTCGACCTGGTCGCCGGATTCCTCGTGTCGGAGGGCATCGTCCGCGGCGCGGACGACCTGCCGACGATGCGCTACTGCGCGGGCGTCGACGAGCGCGGCGAGCAGACCTTCAACGTCGTCGACGCGACCCTCGGCCCGGGCGTGCCCCTGCCGACGGCTCGGGCCGAGCGGCTCGTGGTGACGACCTCGGCGTGCGGCATCTGCGGGACCACGTCGATCGACGACGTCGTCAAGTCGGCGCCGGCACACCCGGCCGACGCGGCGCACCTGCCCGTCGAGGTGCTGCTCACCCTGCCCGACCGGCTCCGGCAGGCGCAGCCGCTGTTCGGCCGCACCGGGGGGGTGCACGCCGCAGGCCTGTTCGACGCCGACGGCACGGTGCGCTGCGTGCGCGAGGACGTGGGACGGCACAACGCCGTCGACAAGGTCGTCGGCTGGGCGCTGCGCGAGCGCCTCCTGCCGCTGACCGGCACCATCCTGCAGGTCAGCGGCCGGGCCTCCTTCGAACTGGTGCAGAAGGCGCACCTGGCCGGCATCCCGGCGCTCTGCGCGGTCGGCGCGCCCTCGTCGTTGGCGGTCGACCTGGCCGAGCGGGTCGGTCTCACCCTCATCGGGTTCAGCCGGGGACGCAGCCTCAACGCCTATGCCGGCGCCGACCGGATCCGGTCAGGCTGGTGACCCGGCCACCCCGGTAGGGGCGGTGAGCGTGCGGCGCAGCCGCGCGGCATACTCGGCCATCTCGTCGTCGGAGTCGTAGCGGACCCGCGGCCAGAAGAAGCCACGCAACCCGTCACCCTTGGTGCGCGGCACGACGTGCAGGTGCAGGTGCGGGACGGACTGGCTGACGACGTTGTTCAGCGCGACGAAGCTGCCCTGCGCACCCAGCGCGTCGACCATCGCGGCGGCGAGTCGCTGTCCGGCGGCCAGGAACGGGTCGCGCAGCTGCGCGGGCAGGTCCGGCAGGGTGACGACGTGCCGGCGGGGGACGAGCAGAACGTGCCCCTTGAAGACCGGCCGGGTGTCGAGGAAGGCCAGCACGTCCGAGGTGTCGAGCACGACCTGCGCCGGGACCTGCCCCGCCGCGATCGCGCAGAACACGCAGCCGGCCACGTCAGTCGGGCAACTGGGAGCGCAGCGAGCCCTCCTGCTCGCTGGCGACCGGGTCGGCGAGGTCCCCGATGAACACCGCGTATGCCGCCCGCATCGGGTTGGATTCCAGCTCCAGGAGGATCTCGCGCCAGGCCCAGAGGTTGCGGTGCTCCCCCGGGGCCGCCTCGGCGGGCTGCAGCGCCTGGACCGCGCGGTCGAGCATCTCGGTCGTCAGGGCGTACGTCGCGGTGCCGGACCGGTGGCCGACGACGTGGGCCAGGACCAGGGCCGGCAACTCCCCCTGGCCGCCGGTGTTGACGTGCGGGTAGTCGGTCTCCGCGGACGAGGTGGCCGAGCTCAGCCCGACCGCGAAGACGACCGGGGCGGACCACCCGGGGAGCGCGTCGCGTAGGGTGCGGCGGGCGTGTTCGAGGTGCTCCGGCGTGCTCCAGGCGTCGGTCATGGGGCCAGCCTGCCACGTCCGCGGGCTCACCCCACCGGCCCACGGGCGACCGCTGCGCGACCGCTCGGCGACCGTACGAAGATGAACAACAGGTTAACGACTATGGAAATCTCGGCTTAACCCTCCGTTTGCCTGGGGTTGCCCCAAGGTTTACGGGACCTTCTTCTTACGGTGGGTGGGTCGTTGGCCCGATATTTCTCCCGTGACCACCGCAACCGTGATCCTTGCTCTGGTCGTCGTCGTGGCGCTGGCCTTCGACTTCACCAACGGTTTCCACGACACCGGCAACGCCATGGCCGCCTCGATCGCCACCGGCGCGCTGCGTCCCAAGGCCGCCGTGACGCTGGCCGCGATCCTCAACCTGGTCGGCGCGCTGCTGTCGGTGGAGGTCGCGCTGACCGTCACCAACGCCGTCGTCAACATCCAGGACGCCAGGGGGCTGCCCAAGCCCGAACTCATGGCCGACGGGGGCACCATGCTGCTGCTCATGGTGTTCGGCGGCCTGGTCGGCGGCATCATCTGGAACCTGTTCACCTGGCTGCTCGGGCTGCCCTCGTCGTCCTCGCACGCCCTGCTCGGCGGCCTGGTCGGCGGGGCGATCGGCGGCATGGGGTTCTCCGGCGTCAAGTGGGCCGGCGACGGCACGAAGCTCGACGGCGTCATCGGCAAGGTCATCCTGCCCTCGCTGCTGTCACCGGTCATCGCGATGCTCGTGGCCGCGGTGGCGACCCGGGCGATCTTCGCGATCACCGAGCAGGTCGAGGAGCGCTTCCGGGAGAAGCGGTTCCGGTGGGGCCAGATCGGCTCGGCCTCGATGGTCTCCCTCGCGCACGGCACCAACGACGCCCAGAAGACCATGGGTGTCATCACCCTGGCCCTCGTGGCCGCGGGCTCGATCAGCGCCCAGGCGGTCTACGTGCCGCTCTGGGTCAAGTTGTCCGCGGCGGCGTCGATCGCGCTCGGCACCTATCTGGGCGGCTGGCGGATCATCCACACGATGAGCAAGGGCCTGGTCGACATCTCCTCGCCGCAGGGGCTCGCCGCGGACACCTCGTCGGCGACCGTCATCCTCGCCTCCAGCCAGCTCGGCTTCGCCCTGTCGACGACCCACGTCGCCTCCGGCTCGATCATGGGCACCGGCGTCGGCAAGAAGGGCGCGTCGGTGCGCTGGTCGGTGGCCGGCCGGATGGTGGCCGCCTGGACCATCACCTTCCCGGCCGCGGCGGTCATGGGTGCGGTGATGTTCTGGATCGCCCACGGGCTGGGCGGCATCGGCGGGCCGCTGGTGGTCATGGTCATCCTCTGCGGGCTCGCGCTGCACATGTGGCGGCGCTCGCGCCAGCACGTCATCGACCACACCAACGTCACCGACGACTGGCACGACACGCTGCCCGAGGTCGTCGTCGCCGCACACGACTTCATGGACCCGGACGCCGAGTTCGACCGGATCGACGGCCCGACCCCCCGCTGAGCAGAGCAAGGAGACCCCACCCACCATGAACATGATCCCGCTGGCCATCGAGGGAGCCTGGAAGGTGCTGGCCGCCGGCCTGGTCCTCGGCGCCGGCCTGCCGATCCTCTATGCCGTCGCGGTGCGCGGCATGGCGTTGGCGCAGGGGGCCGGGGCCGTGGTCGGCCGGCAGGCCAAGAAGCCGATCGGCAGGGTCGTCGCGATCCTGTGCCTGCTGGTCATCGTGCTCGCCGCGGCGTATGCGATCAGCTTCATCGTCGCCACCGGCCTGGGCAAGCAGGTGACCTTCGAGCACGTCGTCCCGTGGTTCGTCGACAAGAAGAAGTGAGCCAGCCCCGGCCGGGCGAGCGGCTGCCGGGTTAGCCGCCGGTCACGGCTGCAGGCCCAGGCGCCGGGCGCTGCGCTGGCGCTGCCGGCTGGCGCGCAGCCGGCGCAGCCGCTTGACGAGCATGGGATCGGCCTCCAACGCCGCGGGGTTGTCGATCAGCCCGTTGAGCACCTGGTAGTAGCGGGTCGCACTCATGTCGAACAGTTCGCGGATCGCCTGCTCCTTGGCGCCGGCGTACTTCCACCACTGCCGCTCGAAGGCCAGCACCTCGCGATCACGGTCGGTCAGCGCCTCGAGCGCGCGCTCCGCCCGCTCTGCCATCTGTGCCATCGGTCCTCCGGCCATCGACCCCGCCCTGTCCGTGCACGCCCACTATAGGCAGCGAATGACACCGATGTCATTCGACCCCCCGGACCGGTGACGGATGTGACGGATGGGTCTGCCGGGTCGGTCAGCCGGGCAGTAGCAGCGCGCGCAGCGTCGCGACGTCGTCGACGACCGCGTGCCCGGGCACCGTCGCCAGCAGGTCCGCGGTGCCCGCCCCCCAGGTCACCCCGATGCCGGTCATGCCGGCCGCCTCGGCCGCCGTGAGGTCGACGGTGGCATCTCCGACGTATGCCGCGTGGCTCGGCTCGCCGCCGGCCCGCGAGCAGGCGAGCAGCAGCGGCGCCGGGTCGGGCTTGTGGACCGGCGTGTCCTCCATCGACACGATGACCGGCACCAGCCCGTCCAGCCCGCACAGCCGCAGCGCCCACTCGGCCGGCTCGCGCCGCTTGGAGGTGGCGACCGCGATGCCGACGCCCGCGGTAGTGAGATCGCCCAGCAGCCGGTCCATACCGGCATACGGACGCACGAGTCGTTCGGTGTTGGCCTCGTTCCACTCGGTGTAGACGGCGTAGAGCTCGTCGGCGCGTGGCTCGTCCGCGATCCGGAAGGCGCGGATCAGCGGCTGGCCGATCCAGCTGCGGATCTGCGCCTCGTCCCACTCGTGCCCCAGGACGGTGCGGAACGCGTGCTGATAGGAGGCGACGATGAGCCCGATGGTGTCGACCAGGGTGCCGTCGAGGTCGAAGACGACGGTGGGCCAGGGCGGCTGCATGTCCCCAACCTAGTGACGCCGACCGCCGGTCAGCTGCCCAGGACCGTTGCCTCGCCCTCGGCGGCGATCCACGGGGTGCCGACCCGGAAGACCCGGGCCAGGGCGGTGGCCAACTGCCGGCCCTCGGGATACTTCGCGCGGCCCATGGCGACGACATCGATCCGATAGACCGCGGTGCTGCGGGTGCGGGCGATCTCGATGCCCTCGCAGATCAGCTGGTCGCCCTCCTGCCCGGCGTTGAGGAACTCGGTGTGCACGTCCTGGGCCACCGCGAGCACCCCGTGGCTGTTACTCACCGCGGCGTGCACGACGTCGATGAGCGCCATCATCACCCCGCCGTGCGCGGCGCCGGGGGCGTTGAGCAGGTTCTTGGTGATCGGCATGGTGGCCCGCGCGTAGCCGGGCTTGATGCTCTCCATGTGGATGCCGAGGAAGTCGGCGACCGGGTCGGTGGCGAGCAGAGCGAACAGCTCCTGGCTCACCTCGGGCTGGGCGCGCAACTGGGCGGTGGGGTCCGGGATCATGCGGTCACTCTAGGGGCGGGGCGGGGCCGCCCGGGCCGGGCTGCCCGCGGCATCCGCGGGTCGGTATCTGGCACCGCGGCCGGGACTCCTTGCGGGAGCCGGTGTACAGGTCACCGGCCGCTTCGAAGGAGGTTCTCCCATGATCCGATCCGCTGCCCCGACCGGCGTGCTGCGCCGGCCGGGCCGGCGCCGGCCGGCGCTGGGCCGGCTGGTCCTGCTCCAACTGGCCGTCGTCACGGCCGTCACGCTGGTCGCCCCGACCGCCACGGCGGCAACGCCGACGACGACGGCCGCCCCGGGTGCCGCGACGCCGGCCAACATGATCCCCGACTGGCCGACCGTGACCCGGGAGATCACCGGGCAGGGGTGGTCCTACTACGGGGACGCGGTCTCGATGGCCCGGTTGTCCGCGGAGTACCAGGCCGCGCAGCTGGGCTACTCGGTGACCCAGTGCTCGATGTCGCGACCGCCGACGACCGGTGGCTACTACGGACTGCGGACCGCGACGTGGTACCTCACCTGCTCGCCGGTCGAGCGCTGGGTCACCTTGGACCGCTACCTGGAGCCCGGCTACGGCCCGGCTCCGACGCGCTATCACTCGACGGTCGGCCCGGCGCTCAACCCCAGCTACGTCAACCTCGGGTCGCTGGCTCAGGTGCGCACCGCCTGGGCGCCGGGGATGCAGCCGCTCTACCTGTGCCAGGACCGCGGTGACCTCTACGCGCACGACCATCCCTTCTGCGACGGCAACCAGATGTTCCGGCTGCTCGGCTTCGTCTACGCCAACCCGACCCCGGGCACGGTGAGCCTGTGGCGCTGCGTCACCCAGGTCGGCCCGCTGACGGACCGCCGCGAGACCCGCCTGGACCTCGGCTGCCAGGGCTGGGGCTACGACCGGATGCTCGGCTACGCCCCGCTGCCCTGACCGCAGCACCGCCCGGCGATCGGGCACCGCGGTAGGCCCACCCGGACTCCGGCCCGTGGTTGACTGATGGATCCCCGCGGTGCCCGTCGACCGGAGGAGCAGCCATGGACGGACCGACCATCGCGATCGAACAGCAGGTGCCTCGCGTCGCCAACGCCCAGGTGTATGCCGCGTGGCTCGACCCCGAACAGCTGCGCCGCTGGTGGTGGCCACAGCTGCCGGACACGACCTACCAGGTCGAGCCCTGGGTCGACGGTGGCTACCAGATCCACTCGCAGACAGCGGGATTCGGCTGCCGCGGCCGCTACGTCGAGCTCGAGGAGCCGCACCGCATCGTCATGACCTGGGTGTGGGAGCCGGCCGAGGACGACGTCTCCGAGGACCTGGTCACGGTGACCCTGACCCCGTTCGACGACGGCACGGTCGTGCACCTGAGCCACCAGATGGCCGCCGCCGACGACCCGTCGGGCCTCGAGCAGGGCTGGTCGGACGTGCTGGCCCGGCTCGCCGAACTGGCCGACTGAGCCACCCGCCGGTTGCTGCTGGGGCTCGCGGCCCCAGCGGTCAGCGCTGCCCGACCGTCGCGACGACCTCGGCGACGACCCGGTCCTGGGCCTCCAGGTGCGGGCTGTGGCCGACGTCGGGCAGGACGACTTCACGGTAGGTGCCGCCGGCCGCGGCATACCGGTCCAGGACGTGCCGGGTCTGGGCGAGCATCGGCTGCGGCGGGCAGACCTCGGCGCCGGGCCAGCCGGGCACCAGGCCGTAGGAGCCGAGGGTGGCCAGGTCGTAGAGGGAGGCGTCCGCGACGATCTGGTCGACGGCGCCGCGCAGCCACAGCACCGGCGGCTTGGGGTCGACCTCGACGAGCCCGTCGAGGCGGCAGTGCGTCGGAGCCATGGTGTTGAGGATGCCGCGGTCGCCCGGGGCCAGGGTGGGCCAGTTGGGCGAGGTCCGGAAGTCGCCCGGATAGAAGTCCTCGCCGGTGCGGGTGGTCAGCATCGAGGCGACCCAGAGGTCCTCGTCCGGATCCGGGGTGTCGCGGGGGGCGAGATAGGTGGCCCGCAGCACGGCGCGTGGCGAGGCCTGCTCGAGGTTGCCGTCGGCGTCCGGGTCGCCGTCGCCGTCGCCCGTCGCGAGCAACTCGACGAACCGCGGGTTGGCTCCGCCGCCGCCCGCCCCGGCGCCGTCCGGGAACAGCAGCCGGCCGTCCTGCCCCGCCGTGCCCCCGAAGCCGAACGGCGACACCGGCGCCTGCAGGATCAGCGACGCCACCCGGCCGGGCTGGTCGATGGTCATCTGCCAGACGATGCCGCCACCCATCGACCAGCCGAACAGGTGGACCCGGTCCAGGCCGAGGGCGTCGCCGGCGGCCCAGACGTCGTCGGCCCAGTCGCGCAACCCGCGGGTGGCGTCGACCGGGCGCGCCTCGGTCTGGCCGTAGCCGCGCAGGTCCACCGCGATCGGCCGGATCGACTGCGGCAGCGCGAGCATGAACCGCTGGAACATCAGCGACGACGAGCAGTTGCCGTGCACGAGCAGCAGCGGCACGCCGGCCCGGTCGGCACCCGCGCGCTCGAGCACCCGGGAGCGCAGCCGCCCGGTCGGCACGTCGTGCGCCTCGATGCCGGCCAGGAGGTGCTCCGCCGCCACGCTCATCCTCGGTCCCCTTCGTCGGTGCGCCCGCTGCTGATGCGGCCGTCCGCCGCAACCTAACCAGCGGCGCCGCCGCCCGGCATGTGCCCGGCACCCACCTTGCCGGCCGCCCGGTCCCCTGCCCGCACAGGCGGCGCGGGGCGAGGATCGCCGCGCAGGTAGGTTGACCGGTATGCCGCCGCGCCCCCTCGCCGAGATCGTGCACCCCTCGTGGCTGCCGGCGCTCACCCCGGTGGAGCCGGTGATCACCGCGCTCGGCGCCTTCCTGCGCGCGGAGGTGGCGGCCGGGCGGGGCTATCTGCCGGCCGGCGAGCACGTGCTGCGGGCCTTCACCCAGCCGCTCGACGCGGTGCGGGTGCTGGTCGTCGGCCAGGACCCCTATCCGACCCCGGGGCACCCGATCGGGCTGTGCTTCTCGGTGGCACCCGAAGTGCGGCCGCTGCCGCCGTCGCTGGTCAACATCTTCACCGAGTTGCACGCCGACCTGCAGGTGCCGCAGCCGAGCACCGGCGACCTGACCCCGTGGGCCGAGCGCGGCATCCTGCTGCTCAACCGGGTGCTCACGGTCCAGCCGGGCCGGCCGGCCAGTCACCGCGGCAAGGGCTGGGAGCAGGTCACCGCGGCGGCCATCGACGCGCTGGTCGCCCGGGGCGGGCCGCTCGTCGCGATCCTGTGGGGCCGGGACGCGCGGTCGCTCGGGCCGGCCCTCGGGGCGGTGGCCCGGGTCGAATCCGCCCACCCCTCACCGCTGTCGGCGCGGTCCGGCTTCTTCGGCTCGCGCCCGTTCAGCCGGGTCAACGAACTGCTCGCGGCGCAGGGCGCCGCCCCGGTCGACTGGGCGCTGCCGTGAGCCCGGCCGCGGTCGAGCGTCCCCGGTGGCGCCGCTACGTGGCCATCGGCGACTCATTCACCGAGGGGATGTGCGACACGGACGTCACCGCGATGGCCGATCCGGCCGCGCCCGAGCGCTATGCCGGCTGGGCCGACCGGCTGGCCCGCCGGCTGGCCGATCTCGCTGCGGCGCAGGGCGCCTCGTTCGGCTACGCCAATCTCGCGGTGCGTGGGCGCAAGCTGGGTGACGTCGTCGGGCGGCAGCTGGACGCCGCGGTGCAGCTGGGCCCGGACCTGGTCTCGATGGTCGGCGGCGGCAACGACCTGCTGCGGCCGACCGTCGACCTCGACGGTCTGGCCCGGCGGCTCGAGGTCGCGGTGGTGCGGCTGCGCGAGGCCGGTGCCGACGTGCTGCTGGCGACGCCGACCGACACCCGCGACGCCGGACTGTTCAAGGCGCTGCGGGCACGGCACGCCGTGCACACGGCCAACCTGCACAGCATCGCCCAGCGGCACGGCTGCCACGTCATCGACCTCTGGGGGCTGGTGTCGATCCAGGACTGGCGGATGTGGGCCGAGGACCGGATCCACCTGTCCACCGAAGGACACGTCCGGGTGCGCGACGCCGCGCTCGTCGCCCTGGGCCTGGCCTCGCTCGACCCGGACTTCCGGGCGCCGCTGCCGGCCGCGACCCGGGCCGCCCGCACCGATGAGCTGCGCGCCCACGCCGAGTGGGTCCGGGTGCACGCCGGCCCATGGGTCGAGCGCCGGGTCCGCGGGACCTCCTCCGGGGACGCCCTGCCGGCCAAGCGACCCGGGCTGACCCCGCTCGCCTGACGCCTCGGTGTCGCGCGGTGGCGGCGGCCTCGCGGCGCTGGCGCGGAGGCGATGTCGGACCCCGGTGGCAGGCTGGCCGGCATGAGTCCACCGAGCGACGACCCGGACGCCCCGGCGATCCAGCTGTCCCAGCGCTGGCCGGGCGAGCGGCTCGACCCGCCCAGGGTCGCCGACGAGCGCACCATGCTCGCGGCATACCTCGATCAGGTCCGGCGCACCTTCGAGCTCAAGTGCGCGGGGCTGACCGCCGAGCAGCTGCGCACCCGCGCGGTGCCACCGTCGACGATGAGCCTGCACGGGCTGGCGCGCCACCTGGCCGGCGTGGAGCGCTGGTGGTTCCGGCTCAACTTCGCGCACGAGGACGTGCCGATGCTCTACTACACCGACGACGACCCCGACCTCGACTTCGAGGGCACCGACGGCGACCCGTTCGTCGACCTGCAGGTCTGGCGGGACGAGTGCGAGCAGTCCCGCCGGGTCGTCGCGGCCGCCGGGCTCGACGACCGGGCCGCGCCGGTGGTCGGCGACGAGCCCTTCACGCTGCGCTGGGTCGTCCTGCGGATGATCGCCGAGTACGCCCAGCACTGCGGTCACGCCGACCTGCTGCGCGAGCGGCTCGACGGGCGGACCGGGGCATGACCCAACGCTGGGTGCGCCGCCGCGGGCCGCCTCGACGACCCGAGGATGCGTGGACGTCCTAGTAGTGTCGTGATCCATGTCACCGGTGACCCGCCTGCTGCCGACGCCCGAGTCGCGCGATCTGCTCGACATGACCCGGGAGGTATGCCGCCGCGAGCTCGCCCCGCAGGTCGACGCCCACGAACGGGCGGGTGGCTTCCCCGAGCGGGCCTTCCGGACGCTCGGTGCGCAGGGCCTGCTGTCGCTGCCCTTCCCCGAACAGCTCGGCGGGGGCGGGCAGCCCTACGAGGTCTATCTGCAGGTCGTCGAGGAGATCGCCCAGGTCTGGATGGCGGTCGCGGTCGGGGTGAGCGTGCACGCCCTGACCTGTTTCCCGCTGGCGCAGTACGGCACCGACGAGCAGCGGGCGAGGTTCCTGCCCGACCTGCTGAGCGGCGATCGGCTGGGCGGCTACTGCCTGTCCGAGCCGGACTCGGGCTCAGACGTGGCGTCCCTGTCGACGCGGGCCGACCGGGTGGCCGGCGGGGCCGCTGAGGTCGGGGCTGCCGCTGGTGAGCGAGCCGCGGGTGGGGCGGCCGCGGCATACCGGCTGTTCGGCACCAAGGCGTGGATCAGCCACGCCGGCCACGCCGACTACTACACGACCTTCGCGCGCACCGACGAGGGCAGCCGGGGCATCTCGTGCTTCCTCGTGCCGGGTGACGCGCCGGGGCTGTCGTTCGGCGCGCCCGAGCGCACCATGGGGCTGCGCGGCGACCCGGTCGCCCAGGTGATCTTCGACGGGGTCGAGGTGGCGGCCGAGCGGCGGATTGGCGCCGAGGGTCAGGGCCTGGCCATCGCGCTGCACGCCCTGGACAACGGCCGGCTAGGCATCGCCGCGGCCGCGACCGGGCTCGCCCAGGCCGCGCTCGACGTGGCGGCCTCCTACGCGACCCAGCGGCGCCAGTTCGGGCGCGCGATCGCCCAGTTCCAGGGTCTGGCCTTCCTGCTGGCCGACATGCAGGCCGCCGTCGCCTCGGCACGTGCCACCTATCTGCATGCCGCGCGACTCAAGGACGCCGGGCTGCCCTGCACCACCGAGTCGTCGGTGGCGAAACTCACCGCGACCGACGCCGCCATGCGGGTGACCACCGACGCGGTGCAGGTGCTGGGTGGCTACGGTTATACGGAGGACTTCCCGGTCGAACGCTTCATGCGCGAGGCCAAGGTGACCCAGATCTTCGAGGGCACCAACCAGATCCAGCGGCTGGTCATCTCCCGGCAGCTGCTGCGCGAGAAAGGCTGAGCGATGCAGGTCACCGATCGCACCGTCGTCCTGGTCACCGGCGCAGCCTCGGGCCTCGGCGAGGCCACCGTCCGGCGCTTCGTCGCCGATGGCTCGCGGGCGGTGATCCTCGACCTGCCCTCCTCCCCCGGGGCGGCCGTCGCCGCGGACCTGGGCGAGCGGGTGCGGTTCGTCGCCGCGGACGTGCGCGACGAGGCGCAGGTGCGGTCCGCCGTCGAGGCCGCCCGCGAGCTCGGTGAGTTGCGGGTGGTGGTCAACTGCGCCGGCATCCCCACCCCCGGCCGGATCATCGGCCGCCGGGGGCTGCTGCCGCTGGAGACCTTCCGCCAGGTCGTCGAGGTCAACCTCATCGGCACGTTCAACGTGCTGCGCCTCGGGGCCGAGGCGATGCTCGCCGCCGAGCCGGTCGACGGCGAGCGCGGGGTGGTCGTCATGACGGCCAGCGTCGCGGCCTTCGACGGGCAGATCGGCCAGGTCGCGTACTCGTCGAGCAAGGGTGGTGTCGTCGGGTTGACCCTGCCCGCCGCCCGGGACCTGGCGGACAAGCAGATCCGCGTCGTCACCATCGCGCCCGGGCTGTTCGAGACGCCGATGATGGCCGGCCTGCCCGACAAGGAGCGCGAGTCGCTCGGCGCACAGGTGCCGCACCCGTCCCGCCTCGGCCAGCCGCCGGAGTACGCCGCGCTGGTGCGCCACATCGTCGACAACCCGATGCTCAACGGCGAGGTGATCCGGCTCGACGGCGCGATGCGGATGGCGCCACGCTGACTCGCCCAGGCGGCATACCGGGCCATTAGTCCGGCCTCCCGGCGTGTCCAGCCGACACGCCGGGGGTGTCGGAAAAGACTTGCGGAACCCCTTGCGAACGGCCCGGATCCGGCGTAGAAATCTCCTACGCAGCAGCCGCAAGGCCTAAGCGATCGGACGGCAAACGAGACCCCTCGCCGCTGGAGCGATCCAGTGGACCGACAGGACGACGTCGGAGGGTTGGGCGCGCTGGACGAGTCTGGTCGGCGTCACGACCCAGACACCGAGGCCCCACCAACTCATACTTGGTGGGGCCTCACCCTTTGTACCGCATCGAGGTGTCGGCCCGACGCACCTGAGCGGCGTGTCACACGACGAGTGAGACCCCCACGCGGTCGCGGCGGCGGACCGAGAGGTCGTCGGCCCGGTCAGTCGATCTGGTGGGCGATGGACAGTTTGACGAGCACCTTGAGGGCGCGCTCGGCGTCCTCGGCGGGCACCAGCAGGTGGGTGTGGAAGTGGCCGGCGCCGCCGACCGCCGCGATGCCGGCGTGGGTCAGTGCCGTCGTCACGGCGGCGACCACGCCCACCGACGTGATCGACCCGTAGGCGCCGAGCGAGATCCACGCCAGCGCCGTCTCGTAGGCGAGTTCGCGCGCGTCGGCCTCGTCCTGCCGCACCAACATGGTCAGGCCCTCGGGCTCGACGAGCGTCATGAACGCCTGCAGGCCCTCGGGCGGTTGGCGGACCGCGACGTTGGCATAGGTGCCCTCGTGCAGCCGCGGCTCCAGGTTGGCCAGGATCGCGTTGAGGTCGGTCAACCTGGTGACGGGCTCGGTCCACTCCGGGGACCAGGCCATGGTCCGCTCGGCCGGCTCGGCGCCGTCCTGTTCGCCGGCGGCGGGCGCCGCCAGCGGGATCGGCGCGGGCGGCGAGACCGGCTCCGGGGGCCCGGGATGCGCGGCGGGCGTCGGCTCGCCGTCCTCGTTGGGAGCCAGCACCGCCACCGCGGCGATCGCCGGTGGGGGCTCTGCGGGCACCGCGGCGTGCTGGCTGCCGGTGTCCCGCGAGGAGCGCGGTTGGGTCGGCACGTCCTGCTCGGCCAGTTCCTCGGCCACCGCCTCCCCGACGATCTCGGACGCCGCCGACTCGGTGAGGATGGGCACGACCTGGACCCCGAAACCCAACGCAGCGGCGACCACCCGGGCCGTTGCCGGCCTGGCCGCCGGGTCCTTGTGCAGGCACTGGGTGACGATCTCGTCCAGGTCCTGCGGGACTCCCTCGGGCAGCGGCGGCGGCTCCTCCGTGACGTGGGACAGCGCCGTCGCCACCGGGGTGCCCGCATCGAACGGCCTTGTGCCGGTGAGCATCTCGTGCGCGACGACCCCGAGGCTGTAGAGGTCGCTGGCCCCGGTCGCCGGCTTGCCGAGCGCCTGCTCGGGCGCCAGGTAGAAGGGGGTGCCGAGCACCTCGCCGGTGCGGGTGTGCCCGGAGCCGTCGACGGCGCGGGCGATGCCGAAGTCGGTGAGCTTCACCGTGCCGTCCGCGGTGAGCATGATGTTGGCGGGCTTGACGTCCCGGTGCACGACGCCGGCGTCATGCGCGGCGGCCAGCGCCAGCGCGGCCTGCCCGACGACGGAGCGCACCTGATCGGTGGGCAGCGGCGTGCGATCCGCGAGCAGCCCGGACAGGGTCTGGCCGGCGACCAACTCCATGACCAGGAAGGCGAGCCCGTCGTGCTCCCCGTAGTCGAAGACGGTGGCGATGTTGACGTGCGAGAGCCCGGCGGTGTGCAGCGCCTCGGCGCGGAAGCGCTTGGCGAACAGTTCCTCGTCCTCGGTGCTCGGCCGCATGACCTTGACGGCCACCCGGCGCTGCAGGGTCTCGTCGTGGGCCTGCCAGACGTCACCCATGCCTCCGGTGGCGAGACGGCGCTCCAAGGTGTAGCGGTCGCCGAGGGAGAAGCCCTCGTGGAGGCGCTTCACCGCCGCTCGCTGTCCGAGGTGCCCATGCGAGCGCCCTCCTTCGTCCCTCCGCCGCGCACGACGGACCACCCCCGACTACCGTTGCGAGACTACCCGCTCGCCGTGCCGGTCAAGCACCTCCGTCCGGCTGGTTTCGGACCGCGAACGCTGGGTAGGGCGCGTTCAGTCCGTGCCGGAGACCCCCGCCGAGTCGAAGGTCGCGACCTCACCCAGCAGCCGCGCTGCGGCCTGCACGAGCGGCACCGCCAGCACCGCCCCGGATCCTTCGCCCAGGCGCAGGTCGAGGTCGAGCAGGGGGTCGAGCCCGAGGGCGAGCAGCGCGGCAGTGGCGCCGGGCTCCGCCGATCGGTGACCCGCCACGAGGTATGCCGCGCACCCCGGCGCGAGGGCCCGCGCGGCTAACGCCGCGGCACCGGCGATGACGCCGTCGAGCAGCACCGGGACCCGGCGGGCCGCCGCGCCGAGGACCAGGCCCGTCAACGCGGCGTGCTCGAATCCGCCGAGGGCGGCCAGCGTCGCCAGCGGGTCGGACGCGTCCGGACCGGCGAGGTGCCGCCGGACCGCGGTGTCGACGACCGTCGTCTTGTGGGCGAGCATGTCCGGTCCGCTGCCGGCCCCGGCGCCGGTGACCTCCTCGGCCGGTCTCCCGGTGAAGGCCGCGACCAGCGCCGCCGATGCCGTCGTGTTGGCGATGCCGAGGTCGCCCGTGACGACCAGGTCCGAGCCCAGCTCAGCGGCCAGGTCGATGCCGATCCGGAGCGCCCGCAGCGCCTGCTCCTGGGACATGGCCGGCCCGAGGGCCAGGTCTGCGGTTCCCGCCCCCAGGCGTGCCTCGACCAGGCCGACGGGGGTGGGCGTCCCGGTCCCGCGGGCGGAGACTCCGGGGCCGTCGTCGGGCACCTGAACGACCGGCGTCCCGGTACCCTTTCCGGCGAGCCCGCAGGCCCCGGTGGTGACCTCGACCGGCCCACCCGCCACGCCGAGATCGACGCAGGTGACGGTGGCGCCGACCTGCCGGGCCAGCACGGTGACGACGGCTCCGCCGGCCACGACGTTGGCGACCATCTGCCGGGTGACCTCCTGCGGCCACGGCGAGACCCCCTGGGCGTGCACCCCGTGATCGGCAGCCAGGACGAACACCCGCGGCTGGGCCGGCACCGGCGGCGGACACACCCCGGCAATGCCAGCCAGTTGCCGCCCCAGGGTCTCGAGCCGCCCCATCGACCCCGGCGGCTTGGTCAGCGTGCCCTGCCGTTGGTCAGCAGCCCCCATCGCGCCCGCGTCGAGCGGGGCGATGCGGCCGATGGTGTCCGTCACGACGGCCAGGTCCGCGGCCACCTCCGGGCTCGTGGCCGCGGCGACGCCGTGCGGGCCGTCGCCGCCGCCACCCACGTCGTGCGGGAGCGCCGACGCCGGCGCAGATCCAGGTGAACTCACCCCGCCATCCTGCCCGACCCCGGTGAACCCCCGGTCGCCGTGAACGATCGCCCCCAGTGAAAACGGTTGCCTGGAACGTTCGCCGGACCCAGTCGCCCAGTAAAAACGGTTGCCTGGAACGTTCGCCGGACCCAGTCGCCCAGTGAAAACGGTTGCCTGGAACGTTCGGAGATGCGGTATGCCGCATGAACCGCCGCGTCCCGGCGACCCCCCTGCCTCGCGTGACCAGCGAGCAGCGATCCCGGCGGCCTCCCTCGCGGATACGAGGCCGGCCCCGAGGCGACTGCCGAACGACGAACCGGAGGCTCACCGAAGGATTGGGTCGGATGACCCACGTCAGAACGTGGGTGATCGCCCCCGATGAGCTACGGCGATGCCGGGGCGGCCAAGTGCCGTGTCATGCCAGCCGTCTCACCTCAAGGTGGGACAGTCTGCCGAGCGTGGTCCGGAGCCGCTCGGTGTCCTCGGCCGGCCGGAGAGGGGCGCCGGGAAACGTTCCAGGCAACCGCTTTCACCGGACACGGGGCCCGGGAAACGTTCCAGGCAACCGCTTTCACCGCAGACGCGGGGCGCCGGGAAACGTTCCAGGCAACCGCTTTCACCGGACACGGGCGCCGGGAAACGTTCC
>CAZYHR010000006.1:18356-51499 GCA_964647395.1 uncultured Intrasporangiaceae bacterium
AGGCAACCGCTTTCACCGCAGACGGGCGCCGGCAAACGTTCCAGGCAACCGCTTTCACCGCAGACGGGCGCCGGCAAACGTTCCAGGCAACCGCTTTTACTGGGAAAAGGGTGGCAGGGGGTGGGGGCGCAGGGGGGTGGGGGGTGGGGGGCGCAGGGGGTGGGGACGGGGGCGGCATACCCTGTCGGGCGTGAGTCTCACCCTGGTGACCGGCGGGATCCGCAGCGGCAAGAGTCGGCATGCCGAGGGCCTGCTGCGCGAGGCCGACGCGGTGGTCTATGTCGCGGCGGGTGGAGTGGGGCGGGCCGACGACCCCGAGTGGGACCGGCGGGTGTCCGAACACCGGGCGCGCCGTCCCGCCCACTGGACCACCGACGAGTCTGGTGCGCTCCCCGACCTGCTGACCCGGCCCGGTCCGCCGCTGCTCGTCGACTGCCTCGGCACCTGGCTCACCGCGCTCGTCGACCGGGCCGGGCTGTGGCCGGATCTCGATGCTGCCCGCGCCCTGGTCGGCGATGAGGTCGCCCGGCTCGTCGCCGCGCTCGAGCGCCGGGCCCGCCCGGCCGTCGTCGTCACCAACGAGGTCGGCTGGACCCTGGTCGCGGATCATCCGGCGGGGCGGTTCTTCCAGGATGAACTCGGCCGGCTCAACGCCACCGTCGCGGACCGCGCCGACCAGGTGCACCTCGTCGTCGCCGGTCGGGTGCTGCGCCTGCCCGAGCGGGTCGCCCGGTGACCGATCCGGTGCCCGCGGCCACCGCACGCCGCCCCGGGCCGCCCCCGCCCGAGCGGACCGGGCCGTGATCGATTCGTGGCGGCTCGCGGTCGGCACCCTCACCGCGGTGCCGGTGCGCCCACCCGGCCGGGTCGACCGACAGGTCGCCGGGCTCGCCATGCTGCTGGCACCGCTGGCGGTGCTGCCGCTCGCCGCCCTGCCGCTGCTCGCCGCCCTCGCCATCCGAGCCGGTATGCCGCCCGGCGTCGCCGCCGCTGTGACGCTCGCCCTGCTGGCCCTGACCACCCGCGGCATCCATCTGGACGGTCTGGGCGACACCGCCGATGGGCTCGCGGCCTCGCGCGACCTGCAGCGCTCGCTGGAGGTCATGCGCCGCGGCGACAGCGGACCGGCCGGCGTGGCCACCGTCTGCCTGGCGCTCATCATCCAATATGCCTGTTTGACAAGCCTCTTGGCATCGCCGCAGGACCTGACTGGACCGGTGCTCGCGGCCGTCGGGGTGCTGGCCGGCCGACTCACCCTCGCCCTGGCCTGCCTTCGCGGGGTGCCGGCCGCCCGACCCGACGGGCTGGGCCGGGCCATCGCCGGCAGCGTCCACCCTGGCGCCGCCGTCGCCCAACTCGCCCTGGCCCTCGCGGCCGGGTTCGGCGTCGGCCGCATCGCCGCCGTGCTCGCCGTCGCCGCCGCGGTGCTGCTCGGCGCGCTGGTCACCCGCACGGCCCGCCGGCGCTTCGGCGGGATCACCGGCGACAGCCTGGGCGCCGGTGTGGAACTCGGGGTCACCGCCGCCCTGGTCACCGCGGCGAGTTGGCCGGGCCTGGTCGGCTGAGCCCCGGCCGGTGCGCCCCGCGACGCCGTGAGCTGAGACGGCGCCGTCAGCGGCTCTGCAGGGCGTCCAACGCGACCGCCATCGCGGCGGCGACCCGCCAGTCGAGGCGCCGCCCCTGCACCTCGGGCACCTCGATGCGGTAGACGTCCCGGAACGCCACCTTCTTCGTGCTGCTCAGCACGACCGCGCCCGAGGGGTCGCGGAAGTCGAAGTGGAACAGGAACGGCACCGGGATCTCACCGACGAGCGGGATGAGATCCCAGACCCGACGGAGCACCGCGACGGTCGGGTTGCGCTCGGTGCCGGTGGCCCGGATGCCGTCGGGGCTCTCCAGCGACCAGGTCGAGCGCAGCAGGCTGGCCCCGAACTGCTTCTTGAAGAAGCCGATCGGCCGGCCGTGCTCGTCGGTCACGTCGTAACCGGCCCCGAAGTCCAGCACCGAGCGGGCCTTGAAGCCGAAGACCGGGCGGGTCTTGCCGGCGTCGGCGAAGAACGTCACCTGCTCCTTGAAGGCGAACCGCTTCTGCTCGGCCAACGCGATGAGACCCGCCTCGGACCAGTCCGGCCCGGCGTGGTGGATCTCGTAGCGGTTGATCAGCGCGGTGAGCCGCTGACGCACGGTGAAGGCGGCCAAGCCGGGCGCGGGGGGCACGGGCGGGGATCCGGGGGAGACGCTCATGGCCCTCACCCTGGCATATCCGCCGGGCCGTCGCCCCCCCGACCTCCGAGCACCGGCCGGCCGGTCAGCGCAGCAGCGCCCGCAGAGACTCGATGGTGTCGGCCTGCGCCGGGGTCTTGTCGTCGCGATAGCGCTTGACCCGGGCGAAGCGCAGCGCCACCCCACCCGGATAGCGCGTCGAACGCTGCACGCCGTCGATGGCGATCTCGACGACCAGTTCGGGGCGTACCTGCACGGCATACGCACTGCGCGCGACCTCCAGCCCGAGCAATCGGGCCGTCTGCCAACGCAACAGCTCGTCGGTGAGCCCCTTGAACGTCTTGCCGACCATGACGAAAGCGCCCGGCTCGCTGACCGGCACCGCCGGATCACGCGCTCCCAGATGGAGGTTCGACAGCCAGCCGGTGCGTCGCCCGGAGCCCCACTCGCAGGCGAGGACGACCAGGTCATAGGTCAGCACCGGCTTGACCTTGAGCCACTGCTTGCCCCGCCGCCCCGCCGCGTAAGGGCTGTCGAGGGCCTTGACGACGACCCCCTCGTGACCGTCGGCCAGCGCCCGGGCGGCCAGCTGCTCGGCCTGTGCCGGGTCGGCGGTCTCGACGCCGGCAACGAGTTGCCCGCCGACGATCGCGCGCAGCACCTCGCGACGCCGCGCCAACGGCTCGTCGAGCAGGTCGGCTCCGTCGGCGTGCAGGACGTCGAAGAACCACGGCTGCAGCGCCGCCCCCGCCGCCGAGCCGAACCGGCTCATCGTCTCCTGGAAGGGCCGCGGGCGGCCCTGCTCGTCCAGCGTCAGAGTCTCGCCGTCGAGCACGAAAGCCCCTCCGGGATAAGCGGATACGGTTTCGACCAGCTCCGGCAGCCGGGTGGTGACGTCGGCCAGGGTCCGGGTGAAGACCCGCACCTGAGCGCCTGCCGCACCGAGCCGGTGCACCTGGATCCGCGCGCCGTCGAGCTTGGCCTCGACCGACACCCGGCCGAGCGCGGTCACGGCGTCGGCGGCCGTCGACGCGGTCGCTGCGAGCATCGGCTGCACCGGGGTGCCGACCCGCAAGCCGACCTGCGCCAGGTCGCCCCCGGTCAGGGCCAGGTGGGCCGCGTCCGCGAGCGACCCGGACAGCATCGCCGCCCGCCGCACCTGCCCCAGCGGCAGTCCGGCGGCCCGGGCCACGGCGTCGGTGAGCACCCCCGCGAGGGCACCCATCCGGACCTCGCCGAGCAGCACCGCGGTGAGCAGTCGCTGCTGCTCGCCGGTGGCCCGGGCGAACAGCCCGCGCAGCGCCTCAGCCCGGGCGGCCGTGGAGCCAGGCCCGGTCAGCGCCGCCAGCCGGTCGAAGGCCAGGTCGACGTCCGCCACCGTCAGCGTCGACGAATCAGCTTCGGGCACAGCGAGATCCGTCAACGATCGCCAGCCCACGCCGAGTCGCCCCTGTCGTGGGTCAGCGGTGAGCAGCCCGACAGCGGGGACGACGGCGTCGGCCGGCAGCGCCCGCAGCAGCGCCGCGAGACGCTCGATCTTGGCCGTCCGCGACGACGTGGCGGCCACCTCCTCGACCGCCGCCACCAGGTGGGCCAGCGGCACGGACCTCAGTGCCGCGCCGGCCGGGGGCTGGGAGTCCGCGGCCGGCGGAGGTGGGGCGGTCGGCATACCCACACCGTATGCCGCCCACCCGGCCCCCGGGTCACGGCTCGCTGACCCGTCCCACGAGCAGCGGGGCGGTCGTCTCGATGTCGTGGATGACGAACAGGAACGGACGGTCCAGGACGAGCTCCACGGCCGGCTGCGGGGCTGCGGCGGCTCGCATGACCACGGCCGTCGCCGCGGCGGCCTCGGTGCCGGCCTCGTCGACGGCGACGACCCCCTCGTGCGCCACGGCGGCGATCTGCAGCCGCTCGAGGACGCTCATGCCGCTGAAATCCGCGCCGGCCGCGAAGGCCGAGGGCATCCCGAGCGCGGCGAGCCGGGTGCCGAGCTCGGCCTGGGTGCGGAAGCGCCAGCGCGGCATCTGCAGCGAGACCTGACCCGGTCGCAGGCCCTCGATGACCGGGCGCAGCCCGGCCCGGACCACGTCGGTGAGCGCTGCTGCGCCGGCCGCGCCGCGCTGTTCGGCTCGGACCAACGTCATCGCCAGACCCCCGCGGGCATAGGGCAGGGTGACCGCCTGCCAGCCGGGCCCGCTGCCGATGCGGCGCTCGGCGACGCTGCGCATCAACGGCACCTCCCGGGCGCCGGCGGGTCCGGTGAAGGTGCCCGGCTGCGTCGACGACTTCTCGAAGGGCAGCAGCCAAGGCGCCTTGAGATAGAGCGCGTTGACGAGCGTCAGCCGGGCGCTGGAGTCCAGGTCGCCCTGGCCGAGCAACTGGGGGATGAGTCCGTGGGTCTGCTGGTCGGTCCAGGTGTTGATGGCCCGGCGCGCGGTCTCGGTCTCGCGGACGTAGTCGACCTCGTGCAGCCCGGCGCCGAAGGAGCGGGCCAGGCCGTCCAGGAACGGCTGCTCCCAGGTCACCCCCCGCTGGCCCCACAGCGAGTTGGCGATGGTGAGCAGCACCTCGACCGGCTTGCCGTCCGGGCCCGGATCCGACCCGGCCCGCGCGGCCAGCGTCGTCGCGACCGCCGCTGCACCAGAGGCGAGTTCGGTCGGCGACGCCGCGCCGAGCACGGTCAACATCTCGCGCTCGGTCTGCCCCCGCGCCCCGAGCGCCGCCATGGCCAGCGCGGTGTGGACCGACAGCGGCGAGCAGACGACGTTGTCGGTGCGCTCGCCCAGCAGCGGGGCGGCCAGCGCGCCGGTGAAGCGCCACAGCGCGTCGATCCCGGGCCGCAGCGCCGCCGCGGACGGCGCGGCCCGGGTCACCGACGACTGGCGCAGCCAGGCGCCGGCGATCTGCGGGTCGGGCACGGCCGGTCCGGTGGCCGCGGTCGGCGAGGCGCTCGGCCGGGGAGCAGTGCTGCTCGGCCCGCCGATCGGCGAGGCCGGCGCCGCGGGCGGCACCCGGTCGGCCGCCGAGCCCTGGCACCCGGCCAACAGCGGGGCCGCGGCGAGCCCGCCGGCGCCGAGCACCGCCGCGCGCAGCACGGCGCGGCGGTCCGGGTGGGTGGTCGTCGTCATGGAACTACCTTTCTGCTGCTTTCGACGGTCGATGCGGGGCACGTCGCAGTCGCCTCACGACGCCGTCGGGTCGCTGACCCGGCCGACGAACAGCGGCACCGACGTGGCCACGTCGTGGATGACGAACAGGAACGGCCGGTCCAGCACGAGGCGCAGGTCCTGCACCGGCGCGGACACCTCGCGCATGACGACCGCTGTCGCCGCCGACGCCTCGGTGCCCGCCTCGTCGACGGCGATGAAGCCCTCGTGCAGGACGTGGCTGATCTGCAGCCGCTGCTGGGTGGTCATGCCGGAGAAGTCCGCCGTGTCGCCGAACGCGGTCGGCATGCCCAGCGCGGTGAGCATCTGGCGCAACGACAGCCGGCTGCGGAAGCGCCACCGCGGCAGGACCAGGCCCACCTGACGCGACTCGCCGGCCGCGACCCGCGACAGCACCGCGCGCAGCCCACCGCGCGCCGGGTCGACCAGCGCCGCGAAACCGGCCGCGTCGGACCGCTCGGGCAGCACGAGGGTCATCGCGAGTTCGCCGCCGAGATAGGGCAGCGTCGCGGCCGTCCACCCGGACCCGGTGCCGACCCGGGCCGAGACGGTCTGCTGCATCAGCGGCACCCGCACCCGCCCCCGCGGACCGGTGAAGTCGCCCTCCTGGGTCTCCTCCTTGATGAACGGCTGGGCCCAGGGAGCCTTGAGGTAGAGCGCGTTGACCAGCACCATCCGGGTCGACGGCACCAGCACGCCCCCCGGCACCAACTCGGTGATCGTGTCGCGGGTCTGGCCGGCGACCCACCGGTTGATCTCCCGCCGCGCCTGCTCGGAGTCGGCTGCGAAGTCGCTCTCGCGCACCCCGGTGCCGAACCACCGGGCCAGGTCGTCGAGGAACGCCTGCTCCCAGGCCACCCCGCGCTGCCCCCAGACGGCGTTGGCCAGGGTCAGCACCACCTCACCCGGCTTGCCGTCCTGGGTCTGGTGGGTGCGGCTGCGCGACTCGAGCGTGCTGGTCGCCAGACCCAGCCCGGCGTCGAGGTCGGCCAGGGTGAGCCCGCCGAGCACGCTGAGCAACTCCGCCAGGGTGCTGCCCCGAGCCCCGTTGGCGGCCATCGTCAGAGCCACCTCGACCGACGCCGGGGAGCACACCAGGTTGGCGTCGTCGGCCGCGAGCGCGCGCCCGGCCATCGACTCGGTCAGCGCCCACAGGGCGTGTACCCCGTGCTCCAGGGCGCCCGGCGCCGGGGTGGTGCGGGCCAGGCCGGACCGGGTCAACCCGCCGGTCCCGCCACCGCCCGGGCCACCGGCGCCCCCACCCCCAGCGCCCCCAGCGTCCCCGCACGCGGCGAGCACCGGCAGCGCGGACAGCATCCCGGCGCCCAGCAGCAGACCGCGCAGGACATCGCGCCGGACCAACGGCGACTCGGTGTTCATGCCAGGGATAACCGGCGAGCCGCCCGGCAGGTTGCACGCCGAGAACCGCCTGTCGACGGCGCCCCGGGACGCCGGCCCGGGCGACCCGCCGGCGGGCGGGCGGCCTACCTGGCGCCTCAGCTGCGCACCAGCCGGCGGATCGCGTCGGAGGCCTCGACCAGCTTGCGCTCCTGCTCGGCGCCGCCCTCCCGCGCGGCGGCGACGACGCAGTGCGCCAGGTGCTCGTCGAGCAGCCCCAGCGCCACCGACTGCAGCGCGCGGGTGGCCGCGGACAGCTGGGTCAGCACGTCGATGCAGTAGGCGTCCTCATCGACCATCCGGGCGATGCCGCGCACCTGTCCCTCGATGCGGCGCAGCCGCCTGAGGTGGTCGTCCTTGTGCTCCGCGTAGCCGTGCATCAGCCCTCCCGGTCGTTGATACCCCCATAGGGTATGCCGCGCGGCAGCCGGTCGCCCACCCCCTCCACAGCCCACACCAACCAGCAGCCCACACCAACCAGCAGCCCACACCAACCAGCGCACGCCCGGCTAACCCGGGACGCCCGGAGGCTCCGGCTCGTCCTCGGCCGGCCGGCCGCCGACGGGCCGCACCAGCAGGAAACTCGCCGGCACGGCCACCAGCGCGACGGCCGCGCACAGCAGCGACGCGGCGACGAAACCCGCCTCGGTGGTCACCCGCCGGGCCGGGTCGACCCCGGCCATGAGCACCGCCATGGTCACCGCGCTGCCGAGGGCGCCCCCGACCAGCCGCAGCACCTGGCTCACCCCGGTGGCGCTGGCGGTGCGGTGGCGCGGCGCCCGCGCGACGATGAGCACCGGCATCGCGGCATACGAGATGCCGATGCCGAAGCCCATGCACGCCATGACGACCCCGATGTGCCACTCGCTGTGGTGCGCCCGCGCCAGCACCAGGTATGCCGCGGCGCACCCCAGCGCCCCCACCGGGAGCGCGAAACGCTCACCCCACCGGGTGGAGATCTGCCGGAACAGTGCCGGCCCGAGCAGGTTCGCCGCGGCCGTCGGCATCATGAGCAGGCCGGTGACCAGCACCGACCGGCCCAGCCCGATGTCGCTGGCCGGGTCGCCCATGACGACCAGGATCGCGGCGCTGGTGCCTCCGAAGACCGAGAAGCCGATGAGCAGCGCGGCGAGGTTGACCCCGTTGATACCGGGCGAGACCGCCAGCCGGACGTCGACCAGGGCCAGTGGCTCCCGCAGTTCGACCCAGACCCAGCCCAGCAGCAGCACCGCCGCCGCGCCGAACAGCAGCAGGCTCGGGGTGGCCAGCCACCCCCAGGTGTTGCCCCGGGCGATCGCCACGAGCAGGGCCGTCAGGCCGCCGGACAGCAGCAGCGCGCCCCGGACGTCCTGGCCGACCGGCGGCAGGTCGGTCGGCGGGCGGGGCAGCGCGCGGGCCGCCCACCAGGCGGCGGAGCCGGCCACCAGCAGCGCCAGGACGAAGCCGCCGCGGTAGTCCCACAGCGCGACCGCGACCCCCACCAGCGGGTTGGCGAGCCCGACCCCGACGGCCAACGACGTGGACAGCAGCGCCAGGGTGCGGGCCAGCCGGGGACCCTCGAGGTGGTCGCGGGCGATGCCGACGGTCAGCGCGACGAGGGCGTAGCCGAGTCCCTGCAGCGCCCGGCCCAGCAGCAGGCCGGCGACGCTGTGCCAGACGATGCCGACCAGCGAACCCAGCGCCACGGTGGCCAGGGCGGCGACGAGGACCTGCTTGCGCAGCCGGCCGTCACCCACCCGGGCCGCGATGGGGGTGCAGACGGCACCCACCACCAGGGTGAGGGTGAGCGTCCACTGGGCGGTCTCCAGGGGGATGCCCAGCTCGCGGGAAACCTCGACGACGACCGGGTTGCCCATGCCGGCGACCACCGAGCCGCACAACGCGGCATACACGAGGCAGGGCACCAGCCGGCGCGGTTCCCCCCTCACCTGCCGCATCCTGCCACGGTGGACAGCGCGGTTCGCGACGCCTCGGCGGGGTAGCGTCGGGCTCGGACGAGAGGAGCCGACGTGGCTGATCAGCGCGAGGCGCAGGTCGAGGGGATGGGGGCGCTGCCCCATGACGGAGGGGTCGCCTTCCGGGTGTGGGCGCCGCACGCCGACCAGGTGTGGGTCACCGGGAGCTTCAACGACTGGTCCGAGGACGCCACCCCACTGATCCGGGACGACCACGACAACTGGTCGGTGGACGTGCCGGGCGTCCGGCCGGGCGACGAATACAAGTTCGTGATCCGCAACGGGGACAACACGTTTCACCGGATGGACCCCTACGCCCGGCAGGTCACCAGCTCGGTCGGCAACTGCGTCGTCTACGACCATGCCGCCTTCGACTGGGAGGGTGACGAGTTCAGCTGCCCGCCGCACAACGAGCTGGTGATCTACGAGGCGCACGTCGGGTCGTTCGTCGCGGAGGGCGACGGGGCCGGCACGCTCGACGAGGTGACCGCCAAGATCGGGCACTTCCTGCACCTCGGGGTCAACGCGGTGCAACTCATGCCGGTCGCCGAGTTCGCCGGCGACTACTCGTGGGGCTACAACCCGGCGCACCTGTTCGCGGTCGAGTCGGCCTACGGCGGCCCCGACGCCCTGAAGACCTTCGTCCGGGAGTGTCACAAGAACGGCATCGCGGTGATCCTCGACGTCGTCTACAACCACTTCGGGCCCAGCGACCTGGACCTGTGGCAGTTCGACGGGTGGGGCGGCGAGAGCGGCGACACCGGCGGCATCTACTTCTACAACGACCATCGGGCGGGCACGCCGTGGGGCTCGACCCGCCCCGACTACGGCCGGCACGAGGTGCGCTGCTTCATCCACGACAACGCGCTGATGTGGCTGCGCGACTACCACGTCGACGGACTGCGCTACGACATGACGCTCTACATGCGCAGCATCGACGGCAGCGGCGAGATGGAGATCCCGGAGGGCTGGGACCTCAAGCGGTGGATCAACACGGACATCCGCGAGCAGTTCCCGGGCGCCATCACCATCGCCGAGGACCTGCGCGGCTATCCGCTGGTGGTGTCCACCGAGCAGAACGGCGCGGCGTGCCACGCCCAGTGGGACGCCCACTTCGTCCACCCGGTGCGCGAGGCGGTCATCACCCCGGACGACGAGCACCGCTCGATGGCCGAGGTCGCCGACGCGGTGACCTTCTCCTACGGCGACGCCTTCGCCCGGGTCATCTACACCGAGTCCCACGACGAGGTCGCCAACGGCAAAGCCCGGGTGCCGCAGCAGGTGCACGACGCGGACCCGACCGGCTGGCACGCCCAGAAGCGCTCGACCATGGGCGCGGCGCTGGCCCTCACCGCACCGGGCATCCCCATGCTCTTCCAAGGGCAGGAGTTCCTGCAGGGCGAGTGGTTCCGCGACGACGTGCCGCTGGACTGGCATCAGAACGCCGATCACCAGGGCATCGTCCGGCTCTATCGCGACCTGATCCACCTGCGCCGCGACTTCGACGCCACCACCCGGGGGCTCAAGGGCCAGCACGTCACCGTCATCCACGCCGACCAGCAGTCCAAGGTGCTCGCCTATCACCGGTGGATGGACGGCGGTCCGGGCGACGACACGGTCGTCGTGGTCAACCTGTCCGCCGAGCCGCGGCAGGACTACAACGTCGGTATGCCGCACGCCGGGCGTTGGGTGCTGCGGCTCAACTCCGATTCCAACGCCTACAGCAGCGACTTCGGTGGGGCCGACGCCTATGACCTGGACGCCCACCCGGAGGGCGCCGACGGCCTGGCCGCGCACGTCAGCCTGTCCATCGCGCCCTACTCGGTGCTGGTCTATTCGCTCAGCTGAGTCCGGCGGTGAGTCCGGGCCGGCAGCGGCGCCGGACGACAAAGGGCCCGGGCCTGTCGGACAGGCCCGGGCCCGCGGCCGGGACGGGGGTCGACGCATCCGACCCCGCGGTCGACCGGCCTAGCCAGACCCTGCGCCAGGCGCTCGCGACTCACCCAGCCGCGAGATCACCACACCACCGGCTCCCTCGGTGGGCGGCACCAGGGTCTCCAGAAGACTGGCCGGATCGGCATGCAACTGCAGCCGGGTCGGCCGATGCACTAGGTCACGCAGCGCGCCGACCCGCGAGGCGAACGCCTCGGACGACAGCAGCACCAGCCGTTGCCCCGGCTCGAGCCGGAGGTCGGCCTCCGTCGCTGGGGGCTCGGGGACCGGTCGAGTTCCCTCGGCACTGACCACCAGCAGCGGTGGAGCGTGGCCCAGGGCGACATGCACCCGGCCTTCGCTCCCGCAGCTCAGGGCGGTGTGCCCGTCGACGTCCACGAGCAGCCAGTCACTGCTGGACAGCAGGCGCACCTCGGACCGCGGGGCGAGGCGCGTGGCCACGTCGAAACCGCCGGTCTCGAACCGAGTCGTCTCCCACCTGATCGGGGCACTGGTGGGCGGTTGCCCCAACCCTCGCCACGCGGCATACCCGCGGGGTATCTCGAGGGTGAGGCTCACGACGAGCTCCTTCGGTGTCGTGCCTGAGGGGTCCAGCAGCCGCGGGCCCGCTCTCCGAGCCCCCGCGACGGCCCCTCCATCCTCGCCGAAGGGTGTTGCCTTCCTGGGCCGGTCGTGTTGCGGTTGTGTGACAACCTGTCCGGGGATGGCAGCATGACCATGTGGTTCGAGTGCTGCTCGTCGAGGACGACATCGGCATCCGCACGTCGCTGCGGCTGGCCCTGGAGGACCTGGGCTATGCGGTCGAGGAGGCCGACAGCGCCGAGGCCGGGCTGGTCCTGCTCGGCCGGGTCGACCCCGAGGTCATGGTCGTCGACCTCATGCTCGGCGGTCTGGACGGGTTCTCCTTCATCGCCCAGGCCCGCGAGCACACCGACGCGCCGATCATCGTCGTCTCGGCCCTGGACTCCCCGCAGGACATCGTCACCGCCCTGGAGGCCGGCGCCGACGACTACGTGACCAAGCCCTTCCAGATCGAGGTGCTCGTGGCCCGGCTCACCGCGCTGCGCCGCCGGGCCGGAGCGGGCCGGCCGGCCCCCACCGGCGGCGCCGTCCCCGGGCAGGTCATCCTCGACTCCTCGCGCGACCTGGTGCTCGACCTGGGGGCCGGCGTGGTGCGCCGGGGGGCCGGCCAGATCCCGCTGACCGTCACCGAGTTCCGGCTGGTCGCCGAACTGGCCAGCCCGCCGGGCCGGGTGCTGTCCCGCCAGGTGCTGCTCGACCGGGTCTGGGACCGCGGCTATTTCGGCGACGAGCGGGTCGTCGACGTGCACGTGCGGCGGCTGCGGACCAAGGTCGAGGCCGATCCGGCCGAGCCGTCCCTGGTCGTCACCGTGCGCGGCATGGGCTATCGCCTGGACGTGCGCTGACGTGGCCCGCCGGCGCCGGGCAGGGTTGCGGGTCACCCTCATGCTGGTGTCGGCCCTGGGGGCGCTGCTGGTGACCCTGGTCGTCACCGTGGGCACCTATCTGGCCAGCCGCCAGTTCCTCATCGCCCAGCGCGAGCGCACCGCGGTGCTGCAGGCCTACGCCGACGCCGCCTACGTCAGCGAGGGGCTGCGCTCGCGCGGCTCGGACCTGCGCGACCTGCTGGCCACCACCGGGTCGTCCCCGGGCGGCGACGTCATCGTCAACAGCGAGGGCCGGTGGTATTCGACCAACCTCACCAGCGGTGTCCCCGCGCTGCCCGCCGGGGTGACCCAGGGGGTCCGGGAGGGGCACGTCACCTACGAGTGGAGCACGAGCGCCGGCGAGCCGGTGCTGGTCGTCGGGGTGCCGTTGGTGGCCAGCGGTGCCGAGCTGTACGAGGTGGTCCGCGCGCCGACCCTGGAAACGACGCTGGCGACCCTGCGCGGGGTGCTGGTCACCGCGGGCATCGTCGGCATCCTGCTGGCCGCCCTGGTCGGCCGGTCGGTCGCCGGGCGGGTGCTGCGGCCCCTGGCCCAGATCGGCGAGGTCGCCGGCCGGGTCGGCGCGGGTGACCTGCGCACCCGGCTGCCCGAGACCGACGACCCGGACCTGCGCGAGATCGTCGAGTCGTTCAACGTCATGGTCGCCAACCTCGACGCCCGCATCCAGCGGGACTCGCGGTTCGCCTCCGACGTGGCCCACGAGCTGCGCTCGCCGCTGATGACCCTGACCACCAGCGTGCGGGTGCTGCAGAACCGCCGCGACGAACTGTCCGAACGCACCCGCACGGCCCTGGATCTGATCAACGCCGAGGTGGAGCGGCTGGAGCACACCCTCGAGGACCTGCTGCAGCTCGGCCGGATCGACGCGGGCCGGCTGGCCGGGCAAGCCGAGCCCGTCGATGCCACCGAGCTGGCCCGCCAGACGCTGCTGACCACCGGCCGCGGCGAGGTCCCGATCGAGGCCGCCGGGGTGGCGCCGGTGCTGGTCGACAAGCAGCACCTGGCCCGGGCCCTGGTCAACCTGCTCGACAACGCCGACCGGCACGGCGGGGGCGCTGCCCGGGTGCTCGTCGACGCCGAGACCGAGCAGGTGCGGATCTCGGTGCACGACAACGGCTCCGGCGTGCCGGCCGCCGAACGGGAGCGCATCTTCGAACGGTTCGTGCGCGGGGCCAGTGCCCGCGCGACCTCGGTCGGCAGCGGGCTGGGGCTGCCGATCGTCGCCGAGCTGGCCGCGGCCTACGGCGGGTCGGTCACCGTGGACGACGCACCGGGCGGCGGGGCGGCCTTCACCCTGGTCTTCCCCAGGGCGGGCAGCTGATGGGCCGGGCTCGCTCGGCCGCCGCCGCCGCGGCGGTCGCCGCGCTGCTGCTCGCCGGGTGCGGAGCACCCCGGTCGGGGCAGCCGGTGCGGGTGCCCGACGATGACGTGCCCTATTCGCTGCTGTCCCCCCGGCCGACGACCCAGCCCGCCACGACCAGCCCGGCCGCCTCGGCGCGGCTGCTGGTCCACTTCACCCGGGGCCGGCAACTGGTCGCCGTGCCGATCACCCGGCCGCAGGCCGGCCGCAACGCGCTGGTCGCCGAGGCGCTGCGGGCCCTGGCCGCCGGTCCGGGCGAGGTCGAGCGGCGGCAGGGGCTGGGCACCGCGGTGCCACCCGGGACCCGGTTGTCGCTCGTCGGGGTCGACGGCAGCACGGCGATCGTCTCGTGGGCCGCCGGTGACGCGGAGCCGCCGTCCGCACAGGTGTCGCTCGCGGTCGGCCAGGTCGTGCTCACCGTGACCTCGTTCACCGGCCTGAGCCAGGTGAGCTTCATCCGCGACGGCCAGCCGGTCGACGTGCCGTTGCCCAGCGGCGAACTGGCCTCGCGGCCGGTGCGGGCCGTCGACTACGCCCCGCTGCTCATCGCGCCGGGCCCCACCGTGGGGCCGCCGACGACGCCGGCGCCGACGGCGACCTGAGACGCCGGCCGGGGGCGGCACGTGACAAACGTCACGTGATCGTCACGCCCCGGATGCCCCGCTGACACGGCCCGCGACAAAGATGGGCCCACACCCGACCGGAGCGCCCGGTCTGCGCCGACGAGAGGACGTGAAGACGATGTCGACGATGACTCCGCTGTCCGAGACCCGCGTGGTCCGCATCGACCTGGACACCCCCGACAGCCATCCGCACGACCTGTCCTGGCGTCAACCGGCGACGTTGGCTCGCTACGGGGACCACGTGATCCTCGAGGCCTCGCACATCCCGCAACTCGACGAGCGGCTCGCCGCGCGGCTGGACTGGCTGATGCGCCGGGCCCGCCACTACGGCCTGCGGCTGACCATCCGGCGCCCCGGCCGGGAGTTCGTCGCCGTCCAGTGATCCGGGCCGCGTCGGCCGGTCACCGGCTGGCGCGGAAGCCGCGCAGCCGCAGGCTGTTGGTCACGACGAAGACCGACGACAGGGCCATCGCCGCGCCGGCGATCATCGGGTTGAGCAGGCCCGCGGCGGCCAGCGGCAGGCTGACGACGTTGTAGGCGAACGCCCAGAACAGGTTGCCCTTGATGGTGGCCAGGGTCCGCCGGGCCAGCCGGATGGCGTCGCCCGCGGTGCGCAGGTCACCGTGCACGAGGGTGAGGTCGCTCGCCTCGATCGCCGCGTCGGTGCCCTGTCCCATGGCCAGCCCGAGGTCGGCCTGGGCCAGCGCGGCGGCGTCGTTGACGCCGTCGCCGACCATGGCCACGACCCGTCCCTCGCCCTGCAGGCGCTGGACGACGGCCACCTTGTCCTGGGGCAGCACGTCGGCGACCACCCGGTCCGGGTCGATGCCGACCTCGGCGGCGACGGCGCGCGCGGTGCGCTCGTTGTCGCCGGTCAGCAGGATCGGAATCAGGCCGAGGGCCCGCAACCGTTGCACCGCCTCGGCCGAGGTGTCCTTGACCGCGTCGGCGACCGACAGCACGCCCCGGGCCAGGCCGTCCCAGCCGACGAGCACCGCTGTCGCGCCGGCCGACTGGGCCGCTGCCAGGGCGTCGCGCAGGTCGTCGGGCACGGTCAGCCCGTGCGCCTCGAGCAGCGCGCGCCGGCCGACGACGACCTGGCGGGGGCGGTCGCCGCCGCCGGGCGCGTCGGCCACGGCGGCGACCACGCCGAGCCCGGTGGAACTGACGAAGCGGGTCACCGCGGGCAGCGGGCCGTGCTGCTGCTCGGCAGCGGCGGCGATCGCCCGGGCGATCGGGTGCTCGCTGGCGGCCTCGACGGCCCCGGCCAGCCGCAGCACCCGGGCCGGGTCCTGGCTCCGGCCGGCGACGACGTCGCGCAGGGCCATCCGGCCGCTGGTCACGGTGCCGGTCTTGTCCAGCACGATGGTGTCCACCCGGCGGGTGCTCTCCAGGATCTCCGGGCCCTTGATGAGGATGCCCAGTTCGGCGCCCCGCCCGGTGCCGACCATGAGCGCCATCGGGGTGGCCAGCCCGAGCGCGCACGGGCAGGCGATGATGAGCACGGCCACGGCGGCGGTGAACGCCGCGCTCCAGCCGGCGCCGGTGCCCACCCAGAAGCCGAGGGTCGCGGCGGCCAGGACGATGACGATCGGCACGAACACCGCCGAGATCCGGTCGGCCAGCCGCTGCACCTGCGCCTTGCCGCTCTGGGCCTGCTCGACGAGGCGGGCCATCTGGGCGAGTTGGGTGTCCGAGCCGACGCGGGTCGCGCGGACCACGAGCCGTCCGCTGGTGTTGACGGTGGCCCCGACGACGCCGTCGCCGGGCCCGACCTCCTCGGGCACCGACTCGCCGGTGAGCATCGACCGGTCGACCGCGGAGGTGCCGTCCTCGACGACCCCGTCGGTGGCGACCTTCTCGCCGGGCCGCACGACGAACCGGTCGCCGACGGCCAGCCGCTCGATCGGGATGAGCTCCTCGAATTCGCCGGCCGGCCCGGGCCGCAGCACCGCGACCTCCTTGGCGCCCAGCGTCATCAGCGCGCGCAGGGCCGCTCCGGCGGTGCGCTTGGAGCGGGCCTCGAGGTAGCGTCCGGCGAGGATGAAGGTGGTCACCCCGGCGGCGGCCTCGAGATAGATGTTGCCGGCGCCGTCGGAGCGCGCGATGGTCAGTTCGAAGGGGTGGGTCATGCCGGGCAGCCCGGCGGTGCCGAGGAACAGCGCATAGAGCGACCACGCGAGCGCGGCCAGGGTGCCGGACGAGACGAGGGTGTCCATCGTCGCGGCCCCGTGCCGCAGGTTGAGCCACGCGGCGCGGTGAAAGGGCCACGCCCCCCAGACGACGACGGGCGCGGCGAGCGTCAGCGACAGCCACTGCCAATAGGTGAACTGCAGCGCGGGGATCATCGCCATGGCGATGACCGGCACCGACAGGATGGTGGAGACGATGACCCGCTGGCGCAGCGCCGCCGTGGGGTCGGCGCCCGCCGCCTCGGCGGCCGGTATGCCGTCCCCGGCCGGCCCGGGCGCGCTCGCCGTGGGGGGCGGCAGGGTCGCGGTGTAGCCGGCACCCTCGACCGCCTCGACCAGGGTGCTCGGGTCGCGGTCGGCGGCATACGCGACGTGGGCCTTCTCGGTCGCGTAGTTGACCGTCGCGGTGACCCCGTCGAGCCGGTTGAGCCGCTTCTCGATGCGGGCGGCGCAGGAGGCGCAGGTCATCCCGCCGATGGCCAGATCGATCTCCACGAGGTCGCGGGCGTCCAGCAGCGCCGGTGGTTGCGCGGTGGCCGGCGAGGTGGGGGCGCTCATCGCGGGACCTCGTTCGTCGTCGAGTGCAGCGTCCTGGGGTGCTCGGTGCCGCCGTGCTCGACCTGCCACTGGCCGTCCCCGACGGCTCGGCCGACCACGAGGGCGGCGAGGAAGACCGCCACCAGGAGCACGCCGAATCCGGCCAGCCGCCAGCCCGTGCCCACCTCGGACATCCGCATCGCTGCCTCCCTCGTCTCGCCGCCGGACAACAGCATACCCCCTGGGGGTATTCCCCCGGCATCGCGGACGCGATCCAATGTGACCCACGACATAGACACCCCCCGTCGCCGACGGGAGAGTGGCAGGGAGGCGGGCAGCGTCGCTGTGACGTCGGTCCGCACGATCGAGGAGGTGGGCACGATGTCGGTGGTGCTTCGCATCTACGCCGGCCACACCCCGACCGCGGAGCTGGCCGGACGCACGGTGCGCGTCGACCGGCGTCCGGTGGGTGTGGTGTCGGGCGAGGCGACGACCGAACTGACCATGGAGCCCGGCTTCCACGTCGTCGAGGTCGACCGGTGCACACCGCTGCGGGTGCACGCCCGACCGGGCCACGAGGTGGAACTCGTGGTGCACATGGAGCATCCCGGCGCCATCGGGCTGTTCGCCGGCGGCTTCTTCTCGCTGGTCGAGGAGCGCCCGGTCGGGTGAACGGCGGCGCGCCTCGTAGGGTGTGAGGCGTGACGATCGCCGCCACGGACGCCCCGACCCGACCGGTCGCGGTGCTCCCGGCGGCGTGCGTGACCGCGGCCGCGGTGTGCCTCTTCTGGGCGATGATCGACTGGCTCGGCTACCTGCTGCTGCTCGTCGGCGTGCTCGGCGGGTTGGCGACCGACCGAGCCGGGCGGTCCCGGCGGCTGGGCACCGACCTGCTGCTCATCGCCGTCGCGTTGACCTTCATCAGCTTCATCTCGTTGCACGCGGACATCTCGCCGGCCGGCATGGCCCGCTTCACGGTCGCGCTGTCCGGGGCGGTCGTCATCCCGTATTCGATCTCCCGGTGGGTCTACCGCGAGCGGGCGGTGCGCTTCCCGTGGGGTGGTGGGAGGTGGTCGCGCCGGCAGTGGACCTACCTCGTCGTGGTGATCGCCGCGGCATACCTGATCCTGCCGTGGTACTTCCTCACCTCAGGTGTCTATCGCAACTGGCCCGCCGTCGTCGAATGGCACGAGATCGCAAGGCTGTTCGTCGGGGTCAACGCGGTCGGGCTGTGGGACGAGCTGTTCTTCATCTGCACCTGCTACACGCTGCTGCTGCGGCACTTCCGGCCGGTGGTGGCCAACCTGCTGCAGGCGGGCATCTTCGTCAGCTTCCTGTGGGAACTGGGCTACCAGGCGTGGGGGCCGTGGCTGACCATCCCGTTCGCGCTGGTGCAGGGGCTGATCTTCTCGTGGACCAAGAACCTGCTCTACGTCGTCGTCGTGCACCTGCTCTTCGACGCGATCGTGTTCCTCGTCATCGTGCACGCCCACCATCCCGACGCGCTGCCGATCTTCCCGCTCGTGTCCGGGTGAGCCGAACTCAGGTGACGCCCTCGTAGAGCCCGAGGTGGTTGCCGTCCGGGTCGGCGAAGATCGCCCACCAACTGGTCTCGGTGATCGGCTGTTTGCCCATGACGACGGCGCCTCCGGCCGCGACGACCTGCTCGAGGGTCTGCTCGATCGAGTCGACCTCCACGTAGGAGCGGGGCTGGCTGAAGCCCGCGGAGCGCGGGGCCAGGCCACCGCCGCTGATCTGGTTGGGTGCCCGCCACATCGGGTAGCCCTCGAAGCCGGGCACCTCGTTGATCTGCCAGCCGAACAGGCCACCGTAGAACTGGGTGGCCCGCTCGTGGTCGGACACCGGGATGTCGATGTGGGTGATGTCGCCGTGCGCCATGAACGCTCCTTCACAGGTGCTGGTCGGTGGGCGGGCCGGCTAGACCCGGGGTGCGTGCCGGTGCTCGACCAGCCCGACGAGGTTGCCCTCGGGGTCCCGGACGAAGGCCTGCCATTCGTGGGCCCCCGGCGGGCCGAGGGAGCCGTCGGTGTGGCTGAAGATGACGTGCGGCTCGGCCTCGATGTCCGAGCCGGCCGCGCGCAGCCGGTCGACGGCCGCGTCAATGTCGTCGACCTCCAGATAGATCAGGGCGCTCGGCGCGGCGCGGTCCAGCAGCAGCCGCACCCCGGCGAGGTCGAAGAAGACCAGCCCGGGTTGGTCGAAGGTCGCCGTCGGACCGTGCCCGAGCAGGTCGGTGTAGAAGGCGGCGGCCCGAGGGAGGTCCTGGGCGCGTTGTGCGACCTGGACGAGACGCATGGAGTCTCCTTCGTCGACAATTCTGCTGATGCTACGGGGAAACGCCCGGCCGGTGGCCGGGTTCGGCGGTTCCGCCGAGGCGGTTCGCGCCGGGTGACCGGGATCCGGGAGGGTCAGCGACCGTGGTCGGGGCGCTAGCGTGAGGTCGATCCGCCCGTTCGGCGGCCAGCAGGAGGTGGTCCCATGGCGCGGCCCGACTCGCGGTCCGGCAGCGGCTCGACCGTCGACCTGAAGCACGCGCAGGATCCGCTCGTGCTGGCGGTCGACGTCGGCTCGACGGCCACCCGGGCGGCCCTCTACGACTCCCGGGCCCGGCCGGTGGGCGGCCGGGTCAAGGTGGCGCACGCCTTCACCGCGGCCGCGGACGGGACCTCGCAGATCGACGCCGACCGGGTCTGCGCGGAGGTCGGGTCGGCCGTCGACCGGTTGACCGGCGGGCGGGTCGCGGGGCGGGTCGGTGCGGTAGCGCTGGACACCTTCGCGTCGTCCCTGGTCGGAGTGGGCGCCGACGGCGGTGCGCTGACGCCGTGCTACACCTACGCGGACAGCCGCTGCGCGGCATACCTGCCGGTGCTGCGCGAGCGGCTCGACGAGGCGGACCTGCAGCAGCGCACCGGCACCCGGCTGCACCCGAGCTATCTGCCCGCGCGGCTGCTCTGGCTGGCCGAGACCCAGCCGCAGGTGGTCCGTCGGGTGCGGCGCTGGTTGTCGCTCGGGGAGTACGTCCAGCTGCGGTTGCTCGGCACGACGGCGGCGAGCACACCCGGGGCGGCGTGGAGCGGGCTGCTGGACCGGCATTCGGGGCGGTGGGACGCCGTCGTGTTGGCGGCCTGCGGAGTGGACCCGGCGCTGCTGCCGGCGATCCAGGATCCCGGTGTGCCGCTTGCCGATTCGGGGCCGGCCGGGCGGCGGTGGCGCGCGTTGCGGGGGGTGCCGTGGTTCCCGGCGGTGCCCGACGGGCTGTCGAGCAACCTCGGCACCGGCGCCGACGACGAGACCGCGATCGGTGTCGCCGCGGCGACGAGCGGGGCGATGCGGGTGCTCGTGCCGGGCAGCCCCGAGCGGATCCCGTCCGGGCTGTGGTGCTACCGCGCGGACGCGACGCGCAGCCTGCTCGGCGGTGCGGTCAACGACGTGGGGCGGATGGTGGCCTGGCTGCAGGCCACGCTGCGCCTGCCGGACGACGACGCCGCGCTCGATGCGGTGCTCGCGGCGCCGCACGATGTGGCGACGGTGCTCGTCGTCCCGTTCCTCACCGGCGAGCGCAGCACCGGATGGGCGGGGCACGCGCGGGCGGTGTTCGCCGACGTGGGTGCCGCGACGACGCCCGAGGGCATCTTCCGGGGGGCGATGGCCGGCGTCGCGCTCAGCTATGCCCGGGTGGCCGAGCAGTTGCGGGCCGAGGCCACCGCCGCCACCCGCATCGTCGCCAGCGGCCGGATCACCCAGGCCCTACCGCACCTGCTGCAGATGGTCGCGGACGCCATCGGGACCCCCGTCGAGCACGTGCAGGCCAAGCGGGCGACGTTGCGCGGCACCGCGATCGGGGCCCTCGCGGCGATCGCCCCAGCCGTGCCGCGCGACCCGGTCCCGCTGGCCGGCAGCTACTCGCCCCGCGCCGACCAGGCCCGGGCCTACGCCGAACTCGGCGCCCGCTTCGAGGCGATGTATGCCGTCTCGATCGGCGCCGCGCCCGCCTGACGGTTGTCGGGACGGGCCCCGCCTGGCCAGGTGCCCGGCCGGCCGTCGTTGACTGTGACGGAGAGTGAGCCAGGCATCACTGCCTGCCACATTTTGCGCGGGCCTGGACGGGATGCCGCCCGCCCACCAGCCCGATCCGCCGCAGCGGCGGTCGAGTAGGCTGACGGCGCCCGCCGGCCTGGTCGCGGGACACCCGCCGGCGTGGCGCAACTGGCAGCGCACCTGTCTTGTAAACAGGGGGTTAGGGGTTCGAGTCCCCTCGTCGGCTCCCCAGTTGTGCAGGTGGGCGATCGCCTCCCCCGACGATGGCGGCCACCAGAGCGGCTCGCCCGAACTGACGGCCCGCGTCGGGGTTAGCATGGGCTGAGCAGTCCGTCTCGGTGAGAGGCCGGTTCATGACCATGACCAGCACGCCTCCCCCAGCCCCTGATGACCTGCCCGCCCGGGTTGCCGGGACGCTCGCCAAGGTCCCCACCGGGATCCTCGTCGGCGGACAGTGGCGAGACGCCTCCGACGGCGGCCGCTTCGACGTCGAGAATCCCGCGACCGGCGAGATTCTCGCCTCGGTCGCCTCGGGGACGGCCGACGACGCCCGGGCGGGCCTGGCTGCGGCGGCGCAGGCGCAGGAGTCCTGGGCGCGCACCCCGTCGCGGGGGCGCTCCGAGGTGCTGCGCCGATCCTTCGACCTGGTCACCGAGCGGGCGCAGGACCTCGCCCTGCTCATGACGCTGGAGATGGGCAAACCCTTCGCCGAGTCCCTCGGCGAGGTCCGCTACGGCGCCGAGTTCCTGCGCTGGTTCGCCGAGGAGGCCGTGCGCAACTACGGCCGCTACGTCGACAGCCCCGAGGGCAACCTGCGGATGCTGGTGTCCCGCAAGCCGGTCGGCCCGGCCTTCCTCATCACTCCGTGGAACTTCCCGCTGGCCATGGCGACCCGCAAGGTCGGCCCGGCGCTCGCCGCCGGCTGCACGACGATCGTCAAGCCGGCCCGGCTCACCCCGCTGACCACCCTCTACTTCGCGCAGCTGATGATCGAGGCCGGCGTCCCCGCCGGCGTGCTCAACGTCCTGCCGACGAGGTCCGCCGGGACGGTCAGCACCCCGATCATCGCCGACCCGCGGCTGCGCAAGCTCTCGTTCACCGGCTCGACCGCAGTCGGCATCAAGCTGCTGAAACAGGCCGCGGACCACGTCCTGCGGACCTCGATGGAACTCGGCGGCAACGGGCCGTTCATCGTCTTCGAGGACGCCGACCTCGACAAGGCCGTCGCCGGGGCGATGGCCGCCAAGATGCGCAACATGGGTGAGGCCTGCACCGCCGCCAACCGGCTCCTCGTGCACGCCTCCCTCGTCGACGAGTTCGTCGAGCGGCTGGCCGATCGGATGTCGACGCTCACCGTCGGCAACGGCCTGCAGCCCGACAGCACCGTCGGACCACTCATCGAGGCGGCCGCCCGCGACAGCGTCGAGTCGTTCGTCACCGACGCCCGGCACCGCGGGGCCAGCCTGGTGACCGGCGGCGAACGCCTCGACGGTCCCGGCTACTTCTTCCTCCCCACCCTGCTGCGCGACGTCCCCGCCGACGCACGGCTGCTCGGCGAAGAGATCTTCGGGCCGGTCGCCCCCGTCGTCTCCTTCACCACCGAGGACGAGGCCGTGCACCTGGCCAACACCACCGAATACGGCCTGGCCTCCTACGTCTTCACCGAGAACCTCGCCCGCGGCCTGCGGATCGGTGACCGCCTCGAGTTCGGACTGCTCGGCCTCAACGTCGGGGTGCTCTCCAACGCCGCCGCACCCTTCGGTGGGGTCAAGCAGTCCGGGCTGGGTCGCGAGGGCGGCCCCGAGGGCATCGCCGAGTACTCGAGCACCCAGTACATCGGGATCGAGCACCCGCACCGCAGCAACTGAGCCGGCCGCCGGCTAGCCGCCCGGCGGCCGGTCGCGGCTGCGCAGCGGCTGACCGGGTTCACCCGGGGCGGTGGTCAGCGCCCGCCGTTGGAGGCCAACTGCACGACGAGGTTGATCGTCGTGGCGACGATGACGGTGCCGAACAGATAGGCCAACAGGGCCTGGCGCAGCACGGTGGCCCGGATCTCGGAGGTCTGCAACTCGGTGTCGGAGACCTGGAAGGTCATCCCGACGGTGAACGCCAGGTAGGCGAAATCCCGGTAGCGGGGCGGCTGCTGCTGATTGAAGTCGATGCCGCCGGGCTCGCCCCGGTAGTAGAGGTCGGCGTAGCGCAGCGTGAACATCGTGTGGACGAGCACCCAGGAGCCGGTCACGACGGCCGCGCCGAACGCCGCGTCGACCACCCGGCCCCCGCCCGGGTCGGCATTGCCGAGCAGCAACAACCCCACCCCCAGCACGCTGGCCAGGCTCGCCCCGACGAGCACCAGGTCCGTGGCCGCCCGAGTCGGATCCTCGCGGGTCGCGTAGCCGCGGGTCTGCGGGGCCGACATCGGCCCGATGATCAGCCAGGTCCAGGCCAGGAACGTCGCGACCCCGGTGATCCAGCCGAGCGCGGCGGCTCGCGCGGCGTCGTCGAGCACCCCGGC
This sequence comes from uncultured Intrasporangiaceae bacterium, assembly GCA_964647395.1. Taxonomy (GTDB): domain Bacteria; phylum Actinomycetota; class Actinomycetes; order Actinomycetales; family Dermatophilaceae; genus Phosphoribacter. Next base: position 41,811 of record CAZYHR010000006.1, read on the forward strand.
CGCGGCGAGCGCGGCCGCCACCCCCACGCCGGCGGCCAACACCAGCCGGCCCAGGCGCGGCAGTCGGTTGCGGCTCATGCGCTGAGTCTGCCCCAGCACCGACCCCCCGGGCCGACACCCAGCCGGCTTCGGCGGCGCGCGGCCTACAGACCCCAGGCCGGGGGACCCGACATCGGCCACCACAGCGGCTGCCAGCCGCGCAGGAACGCCCAGCCCAGGACGAGTAGCGAGCCGGCGATGAGCAGGCCGGTGGCGACGTCGGCGCCCAACCCGTCGGGCACCGCTCGCGCGAGCGACTTGGCCCCGCGGCGCAGCGAGGCCCCGCCCGGCCCCCACCAGGCCGTCAGCAGCGCCAGCGCGGCGGCGGTGCCGAGGGTCACCGGATGGAACAGCTGCGGCGCCGACCGGTTGATCGACGCGACCCCCAGGGCGACGAGCACCGCGCCCGCACCGCCGACCAGCACGGGCAGCAGGGCGGCCAGCGTGGTGGCCAACGCCCCACCGAGCACGTGGACCGGGGTCATCGCGACCGCCACGGGCAGGTCGCTGCGCCGCCGGCCGTACTGGTGGCGGCGCAGCAGCAGCCCGGTCACCGACCGGTCGGCCACCCGGGACAGCCAACTCCAGCCGAGGGCGAGCCCGCCCGCGACGAGCGGCGCCACCGCGGCCAGGGACAACAGCAGCGCCGCCCCGCCGAGCAGCACCCCGGAGCGATCCGGCCGGCCGATGCGCGGGTCGACCTCGCCGGTGCCGACCCAGGGCTGCCCGCCGTCGGGGGGCACCTGACCCCACTCCTGCGGATGCCCGTCGGGCGTCGCCCCGGCGGGCGCGCCCCAGCCCGGCTGCTGCCAGGCGTCCGGCGCGTGCCAGGCGGGCTGCGCCGGCCACGGCGCGGGCTGCTGCCAGGGCTGCCGGATCGGCTCGGCCAGCGGCCCCGGCCCGGCCGGCTCGACCGGAGCAGCGGGAGCAGCGGGCGACCTGAGGGCCGGCGCCGCAGCACCCGGCCCCGTCCCGATCACCTCGGTCTGCCGCCCGCTCACCGCAGCGGTCGGCCCCACCGGCGGGGGCAGCACCTCGGTGGCCGGCGAGCCCGCGGCATACCGCTCGATGGCGCTGAGCACCAACTGGTCGGAGGGGCGCTCGGGCGGCCGCGGGGACAACGCCGCGGCGAGCAGCGGCTCGAGCCGCGGATCGACCCCGTCGAGATCGAACTCGCCGGCCCGCACCCGAGCCAGCACGACGTCCATCGGACCGCGCCCGAAGGGCGGCCGACCGGTCGCCGCGAAGGCCAGCGTGGCCGCCCACCCCCACCAGTCGGTGGCCGGGGTGACCGCCGCGCCCTCGATGACCTCCGGGGACAGATAGCCCGGCGTGCCCATGACCAGACCCGTGGAGGTGAGCCGCACGTCGTCCGCGACGTGGGCGATGCCGAAGTCGATGACCACCGGGTCGCCGTCCTCGTCGAGCAGGACGTTGCCCGGCTTGAGGTCGCGGTGCACGACGCCGGCCCGGTGGATCGCGTCGAGCGCGCCGTGCAGGCCGCGGGCCAGCCGCAGCAACTCGTCGCCGGGCAGCGGGCCGTGCTCGGCGACCCGGTCGTCCAAGGCGTCGCCGGCGATATAGCGAGTGACGACATAGGGCCGGTCGCCGTGCAGGTTGTGGTCGACGACCGGGGCGACCCGGGGGTGGCGCACCCGGGCCAGGGTCTGCACCTCGCGCTCCAGCCGGGCCCGGGCCTCGGCGTCGTGGGCGATGTGGGCGCGCAGCACCTTGATCGCGACGGCCCGGCCGTGCGGGTCGAGGGCCAGGTGCACGACGCCCATGCCGCCCTCGCCGATGCGCTGCACCAGTCGATAGGGGCCCAGCCGCTCGGCGACGACGTGCGTCTGCGGCCCAGGGTCGGCCTGGCCCACGCGCTGCGTCTCGGCGGACATGGCCCTACGGTAAGCGAGCCGGACCCCGCGCGCCCGCCAACCCGGGCAGCCGGACGGTCACTGGTTGATGTAGCCCACCAGCTGGTCGCGCTCGGCCTGCAGCGCGTCGATGCGGCTCTTGACGACGTCGCCGATGCTGACGATCGCGAAGAGCTCGCCGTCGCGGGTCACCGGCACGTGCCGGATGCGCCGGTCGGTCATCGTGTGGGCCAGGCCCTCGAGCTCGTCCTCGGGCGAGCACGTGGTGACCTCGCTGGTCATGATGGCCCGCACCGGGCCGGTCAGCAGGGCGGCGCCGACCTGCCGCAGATGGCGCACGACATCACGCTCGCTGACGATGCCGGCCACCCCCTTGTCGTCGTCACTGACGACGAGGGCGCCGATGCCGTGCTCGTCGAGCACCTCGAGCAGGCGGGCCACTGTGTCGTCCGGCCGGATGGTGACGACACCGCCACCCTTGCTACGCAACACATCGGAGATCCTCATGTCCTGACCGTAGTCGTCCGCAGTGGCGGGCGCCACAGTTCGTCCGTGACGGAATCGCTTCGGTTGCCGGTCACCCGCGCCCGGCGACCGGGCCGGCGGCCTGCCGACCCCGGGTATGCCGCGTCGCCGCGCCCCTGCGGTGCCGCCCCGTCGAGCCCCGGACGACCAGCTCGGGCCGGAAGACGTAGTGCCCGGTGTGCTCGCTCGAGCCGCCGATGACCGCCATGAGCGCCACCACCGCGGCCTGGCCCATGGCGGTGACGTCCTGCCGGATGGTCGTCAGCGGCGGGTCGGTGTAGGCCATCAGCGGCGAGTCGTCGAAACCGACGACCGAGACGTCCTGCGGCACCCGCAGGCCGCGAGCCCGGGCGGCCCGGATGACGCCGAGCGCCATGATGTCCGAGGCCGCGACGACCGCCGTGGCCCCCCGCGTGAGCAGGGCGTCGCCGGCGCTGGCACCGCCCTCGACGGTGAACAGCTGGTGCTCGACCAGGTGGTCGAGGTCGGCCGGGGTCGCCGACGTCAGCCGGTGCATCGCCGCCCGGAAGCCCTCGAGCTTGCGCACCACCGGCACGAAGCGGCCCGGGCCGGTGGCCAGGCCGATGCGCTCGTGGCCGAGCTGCACCAGGTGGTCGACGGCCAGCTCGGCGGCCAGCACGTCGTCGTTGCTGATCGTCGGTACGTCCAACCCCGCAACGCTGCCGTTGACCAGCACCAGCGGCAGCCCGAGCTCGCGCAGCCGAACATAGCGCTCGGTGCTGGCCTCGCGGTCGGCGTGCAGGCCGGAGATGTTGATGATGCCGGACACCCCGTGGTCGAGCAGGATCTGCAGGTAGTCGTCCTCGTGCACCCCACCCGGGGTCTGGGTGCACAGGATCGGGGTGAACCCGCGCTGCCCGAGCGCCGTGTCGACGACCTGCGCGAACGCCGGGAAGATCGGGTTGACCAGCTCGGGCAGGATCAGCCCGACCAGCCCGACGCTCCTGCGGCGCAACTGGACCGGCCGCTCGAAGCCGAGCACGTCCATGGCGACCAGCACCGCGGCCCGGGTGGCCTCGGACACCGCGGGATGCCCGTTGAGCACCCGGGACACGGTGGCCTCGCTGACCCCGGCCTGCCGGGCGATGTCGATCTGGCGCGCCTTGACCACGTTCAGCCCCCGGCCCCGGCGCGCACCGGGCGGGTGGCCCAGACGCGGACCCCGACGGTGGGTCCGTCGGCCCGCAGCACCAGCCGGTCCCGCTGCCCGGCCACCGAGGCGCCGTGCTCGCGCAGCGGGGACTCGCAGCCCGGCAGCAGCCGGCCCTCCAGTTCGACCGGCTGGTGGGCCGCCCGGGCGACGTGCACCAGCGCGGTCTCGCCGGGCGCCTCCCGCAGGTAGACGAGCACGTCGTCGGCGGCATACACCCAGCGCAGTCCGCCGCGGCGCAGCGCGGGCGAGGCGCGGCGCAGCGCGACGAGTTGCCGATAGGCGGCCAGCAGCCGCCCGTCCCAGCCGGCCCCGTCCCACGGCATCGGCCGGCGCCCGTCCTCGCCGAACCGCCCCGGCATGCCGATCTCGTCGCCGTAGGTGATCATCGGCACGCCCGGCATGGTCAGCAGCAGGCCGGCCGCGACCTCGACCAGCCGGGCGTCCGGGCCGACCAGGGTGCGCACCCGCGACGTGTCGTGCGAGCCGACGAGGTTGAACGACTGGGTGCGCAGCGACCAGGCGATCCGCGAGCCGAAGTCCCGCATCACCTCGGCGACCGCGTCACCGCCCAGGCGCGGCACCGGCACCGGCTGGCCGAGGAACTCCGGCGGGTCGTCGGGGTCGGCCAGCCAGGTCCACAACGGCCGGGTGAACCCCATGTAGTTCATCGCCCCGTGCCAGCCGTCGCCGGTGAGGTCGGTGGACACGTCGTGGCAGTGCTCGGCGACCACCAGCGCGTCGTGGCGAGCCTGCGTGCTGGCCTGCCGGGTGGCCCGGGCGACGTCGTGGTAGTGGTCGGCGCCGCGATAGCGACCGCTCATGTTGGCGACGTCGACGCGCCACCCGTCCAGTCCGAACTCCGGTGCCAGCCAACGCCGCACGACCCCGTCCGGGTCGTCGAAGACCCGGCGGCGCAGCTCGGGGCTCGCGTAGTTGAGCTTGGGCAGCGAGGGCACGCCGAGCCAGGACGCGTAGCGCTCCCCCTCGAAGTAGTAGAACGACCGCTCCGGGCCGGCCGGGTCGCGCCGCGCCGCGACGAACCACTCGTGGGTCACCCCGGTGTGGTTGCTGGTGAAGTCCCCCAGCACCCGTATGCCGCGCGCGTGCGCCGCACCGACCAGTCGCCGCAGCGCGTCCTCACCACCGAGCAGCGGGTCGACCGCGCGGAAGGACTCGGCGTCGTAGCGGTGGTTGGACCGGGCCGGGAAGAAGGGGGTGAGATAGACGACGTCGACCCCGAGCTCGACGAGGTGATCGAGGTGGTCGACGATGCCGTCGAGGTCGCCGCCGAACAACTGCCGGCTGCCGTGGCCGCCGCGCCGGGTGTCGACCGGGTCGTCCCACCGGGCGGGCACCGCCCAGTCCGGCAGCGGCCGGTCGTCCGCCGCGGCCGACCGGGCGAAGCGGTCGGGGAAGATCTGGTAGACCACCGCGTCGCGGGCCCAGGCCGGGCCGCCCGGGCCGGCGACCACCCGGAAGTCCGCGGCGTCGGGCACGTCGCGCAGGTGCCGGCCCTGGCCGTTGACCCAGGCCCAGCCGACCGGCCCGCCGGCCAGCAGCCAGCGATAGGAGGTCACCGCGTTGTGGGCGGTGAGCTCGGCCCGCCACCACTGGTCGAGTTCGTCGCAGCGGTCCGGGTCGAGTCGGGCCGCCACGAAGAACGGCTCACCGTCGCGCAACTGGCGCACCGAGACCGAGCTGGCCGGTTCCGCCCGAGGCACCCGCAGCCACACGGTGAACTCGGCGCCGAGCTCGGGACCGTCGTCCGAGACGTAGAGCGCGGACCCGTCGTGGTGCGGCTGGGTCAGCCAGGTGGCGACCGGCTCCCGCAAGCCGGCCCCCACCGTCATTTCACCGACCCGGCGGTGAGTCCGCCGATGAGCTGCCGCTGGAAGGACAGGTAGAGCAGCACGATCGGCACCGAGGCGAGCATGGCGCCGAAGCAGAACGCCCCGAAGTAGCGGTTGCGGTCGGCGGTGAGCAGCCCCCACAGTCCGACGCCGAGGGTCTGGCTGTCGACGTCCTTGAGGAACACGCTGGCCAGCAGGAACTCGTTGAACAGGCCGATGAACTGGATCATCCCGACGGTGACCAGGATCGGGGTGATGAGCGGCAGGGTCATGGTGAAGAAGATCCGGGCGTGGCTCGCGCCGTCCACCTTGGCCGCCTCGTCGAGCTCCTTGGGCACCGTGTCGAAGTAGCCCTTGAGCAGCCAGACGTTGCCGCCCATGGCACCGCCGAGATAGGCCAGGATCAACCCGATCGAGGTGTTCAGGCCGAACTGCGGGATGACGTCACCGAGATCGGTGAAGATGCGCAGCAACGCGACGAAGGTCAGCAGCGCCGGGAACATCTGCACGAGCAGCAGGGTCATCAGCCCGGGCCGGCGGCCGATGAACCGCAGCCGGGAGAAAGCGTAGGCCGCGCAGACCCCGATGAACACCGCGAGGATCGAGCCGAACCCGGCGATGACCAGGGTGTTCTTGTACCAACTCCAGAAGGGGCGCTGAGCGACCAGGTCGTCGTAGTTGGCGGTACCGACCCCGCTGGGCAGCCACTGCGTGGTGTTGAGGTTGCCCGAGGGGTTGAGGGCCGCCGCGACGATGAACCAGATGGGGAACAGCGCGAAGACCAGCGCGGCGAAGATCGCCAGGTAGCGCACCACCGACCAGGGGTCGCGGCGGCGGCTCGGGCCCGGGCGCTGCGCCGTGGGGTGGGCCAGGTCTGCCTGGGTGGCCGCGACGGCGGATGCGGTCGGGTCGACGGTCATCAGTTCACGTCCTCGAGAGCGGCGGTGCGACGGAAGCCCTGCAGCGAGATGAGCGCGACGATGACGAAGATGAACATCGAGATCGCCGCTGCGAAGCCGTAGTTCGGGGTGACCCCGCCGATCGCCAGGCGGTAGGCGTAGGTGATGAGCAGGTCGGTCGAGCCGACCTGGGTCTGGTTGCCCTCGAACGGTCCGCCGTTGGTCAGCAGGAAGATCAACGCGAAGTTGTTGAAGTTGAAGGCATAGGAGGCCACCAGCAGCGGCCCGACGGCGACCAGCACGAGCGGCATGGTGATCGAGCGGACGGTCCGCAGGCCCGAGGCCCCGTCGACCTTGGCCGCTTCCTTGACGTCGTTCGGGATCGCCTGCAGCGCCCCGGTGCAGATGAGGAACATGTAGGGGAAGCCGAGCCAGAGGTTGGTCACCAGGATGGCGATCTTGGCCCAGGTCGGGTCGCCGAGCCAGTCGATGTCGAGGTGGAAGGTGCTGTTGATCAGGCCGAAGCTCTGGTCCTGGTTGAACATCTGCCGCCAGACCAGCGCGGTGACGAAGCCGGGCAGCGCATAGGGCAGGATGAGCAGCGAGCGCCACAGCCCCTTGAACCTGATCCGGTCGTCGTTGAACAGCAGGGCGAAGGCCAGCCCGAGCAGGAAGGTCGACACCACCGAGACGGCCGGGAAGATGAGGTTCCAGACGAGGATCTTGACGAACCCGGTGCGCAGCGTCTCGTTGGTCAGCGCGTCGGTGTAGTTGCGCAGCCCGACGTTCTCCAGCCAGCCCGACGGCAGCCGGCCGGAGCCGTCCTCGGCCACCCAACTGGCGTTCTCCGGCTGGTAGCGCTTGCCGGTCAGCGAGTCGACCAGCCGGTCGGCGGCCCGGTCGTAGGTCAGGGTCGGCTTGCCGACGAAGGCCTCGGACAGCCCGACCCGCTTGATGCCCCCGCCGTCCTCGGTCGGCACCGCGAAGTCGTCCAGGTCCTGGCGGGCGTTGACCTCTCGGGGGTTGAGGATGGTGTAGCCCTCGGCGCGGGTGATCTTGCCGGCCTCGGTCTTGTCGAAGGCGCCCGGCTCGAGTTCCTTGAGCCCGTCCTTGGTGCCGACGAAACTCTTGCCGGTCGCCGGGTCGGTCAGCAGGTAGGCCGGGTCGCCGGTGGCCACGTCGGCACCCGCCCGGACCGCGACCGACAGGGCGTAGCGCGGGGCCCCCGGGACCTCCTGCACGGTCTGCGCCACGAGGTACTTGATCGAATCCTCCTTGGTGCCGGTGTGCCCGTCACCGAAGTTGGTCAACGAGGTCATCACCGTGAAGACGATCGGCCAGACCTGCAGGGCGACCAGGAAGAACAGCCCCGGCAGCAGGTACTTCATCGGCACGAAGCGCCGGCTGGCGTAGACGACCAGCACGCAGGTCGCCACGAAGGACGCCCCGAGGACGCCGCCGAGCTGGCCGGCCGCGGCATACTTGCCGGCGACCCAGACCAGCAGGGCCAGGGTCGCGACGATGGCGACCCACTTGAGCACGAGCCAACGGCTCTTGGACACGGCAAACCCCCGGACGGACGAGAACGACTGGACGAGAAGGGGATCGGTGGGCGGCACGCAGCGGGGGCCGGCCGATGGCCGGCCCCCGACACGTCCCCTCCAGGCTGGTCAGCCCTTGGCGATGTTGCCGACGATCTCCGCCTGGGCGGCGGCGAGCCGGACCTGCGGCGCCTCCTTCTGGGCGATGATGTCGGCGGTGGCCTGACCCATCGGACCCCAGACCGCGTTCATCGCGGGGATGTTCGGCATCGGGGCGGCGCCCTTGGCGGCCTCGAACCAGGCCTTGACGTCCGGGTCGCTCGCGGCCACCTGGGTGTAGGCCTCGGTCAGCGCCGGCGGTCGCTTGCCGATGTTGAACATGTCGACCTGCATGTCCTTCTTGGTGACGTACTTAGTCACGAACTCCTGCGCGAACGCGGCGTTCTTGGCCTTGGCCGAGACGTAGAACATCTGCACGCCGAGGAACGGATACATCTGCTTGCCCTTGATGGTGGGCAGCGGCGAGATGGCGTAGTTGATGCCGGCCTTCTTGGCCTTGTCGATGGCCCACGGGCCGGTCATCGCGTAGGGCGCCTTGCCCGCGTCGAAGACCTGGTCGACGATGGCGCCGTCGACGTTGGTCGACAGCACGCCGGCCTTGCCGAGCTCGGCGAGGGCCTGCCCGCCCTGGACCGACTCGGGGCTGCCGATGATGACCTTGGTCGGGTCGTAGTCGCCGTTGTCCTTCTGCGCGAAGACACCGCCGCCGAAGGCCTTGAGGAACGGGTAGGCGTGGTAGGCGTCGCCGGTCTTGCCCACGGTGAGCAGGACGGCGTTGGTCGCCTTGCCCTCGGTGACGAGCTTCTGGCCGCTGGTGACCATCTCCTCGAAGGTCTTGGGCGCGTTGGGGGCCAGGGCGGTGTTGCGGACGATGCCGATGCTCTCCACGGCATAGGGAACGCCGTAGATCTGGCCGTTGAACTTCGTCGCCGCCATCGACTCGGGCGAGAACTTGGCCTGGTCGGCGGCCGAGAGGTTGATCGGGGCGACGGCCTGGTTCTGCACCAGCTCGCCGAGCCAGTCGTGGGCGCCGACGATGACGTCCGGGCCCTTGCCGGCGTTGGTGGCGTCCTTGAAGTCCTTGCGGACGTCGGTGGACACCTGGACGGCGACCTTGATGCCCTGCTCCTGGCCGAACTGGACGGCATACTTGTCGATGATCGGCTTGCGGTCCTGGTCGCACCAGATGACCAGGTCGACGGCCGCGTCCCGGACCGGGGCGGCCGTGGTCGTGGGGGCAGCGGCGGCGGTCGTGGTCGGTGCGGCGCTGGTGCCGCCGGCGGTCGTGGTGGCCGTCGGGGTGGCCGAGCCACCGCCACAGGCGCTGAGGGCCAGGGCCGAGACGCCGGCGAGGGCGACGGCGCCGAGGGCACGCATCTGCATGGATTCTCCTTCGAACCGGACGACCCGGTGGTCGCCCTCCAGGCCGAGACCCTACTCCCCCAGCTGCAAGAAGTTCCACAAACTCGTGGAAGATTTTTCAGCCGGTTGGGTGGACTGACCGCTGGCCGTTGCGCGAGGATGGATCCGCGCTCCGGGAGCCCCCGGATCGCCTCACCCCTTTACGACGGATCGTCCGGCACGTTCCTGCCGGTGAAGGAGTCTCCATGGCCACCGTGCCCTCCAAGGACGCCACGCGGCACTATCCGGGCAACCCCAAGCCGACCATCGACAAGCTCAACATCGAGATCGCCGACGGCGAGTTCCTCGTCTTCGTCGGGCCCTCC
>CAZYHR010000007.1:0-48224 GCA_964647395.1 uncultured Intrasporangiaceae bacterium
GGCCGGGGCCAAATCAGGCCGTCACGGTGGGGCCAAATCAGAGTGTCATTTCCACATCAGGGCATGAGTGGACAGGGTGTCGGCCCCCGGACGGTCACGATCGAGCAGGACGACCGCCAGACCACCCTCGGCCAGCAGCATCGCGGTGGCGGCCCCGGCGGCACGAGCACCGACCACCACCACGTCGGCACGATCGGGCAGCGGGAGAATCGGGAGGTCGGGCCCCTCAGTGAACGTCGACATCGACGGAGACCGTGCACGGCCGGGTGAGGCAGTCCAGGACGGCCGACCTGGCCATGGACTGTTCCACGACCGTGCGCAGTGCGTCAGGATCGCTGCCGTGCAACGAGAGCGAGACCCGAATACTCTGATAGCCGTTGCGGACCCCGTCGTCGAGGCCGAGCAGACCCATCAGGTTGATGTCTCCCTCCACCCTCGAGGTGACCGAGTCCAAGGAGATGCCGCGGGCCGAGGCAATGTTCGCGATCCCAGCGGTGAGGCAGGCAGCGAGCGCATGGAGCAGGAACTCCACCGGCGTGGGTCCGTTGTCGCGGCCGACGAGGATCGCCGGGTGATCCGCGTCGATGGCGCGCGGTTCGGTGTGTGCGAGTTCCTGCATCGCACCATGAAAGGTGTCGATCGTGGACCGGCTGTGCGTCCCGGTCACCCATTCGTTGGTCGCACGGAACTGGAACCGGGCGATGGTCGGATTGTCCTTCACTGCATCCAGGGTCGCGAACAGTGTGGGCACGTCGACGCCGTTGCGAGGTTGGCGATCGGTGATGGTCATGGCTCCTCCGTCAGGTTGGTGGTTCGACATCCACCAACCTGACGGCTAGGAGCGCCGGGGACATCCGGGCCGACCACGCAACCTGGTCGGTGCCCACTACCGAGACGGTCCTCCGATGAAGTGGTCCACCTCGTCGAGGAACCGACCGAAAGCCAGGTCTGCGGCGAGCAGGATGTGGTTGCGGCTGGCGAGTGGAACGAAGCGCGCGGCAGGCACCAGGCCGGCCAGGTGACGACCTTCCTCGAAGGGCACGCCACGGTCGCCGGTCGCGTGAAGCACCAACGTGGGCACTGTCACGGCTCGCGCCTGGTCGCTGACATCCACACCGTGGAAGGCGCTCTCGAGCAGAGGCGCGTTCTCTGCTGTCGTCGTGTCGTCGAGCTGTCGGCAGAACCACTCGATCTGCTCGCGGCCGGCATCGGGCACGAACTGGCGGGCGAAGGCCTCCCGAAACATCCCGTTCCGTGACGCCCAGGCGATCCGCGCCAGACCCACCTGCAGCCGGGCCTCGTCGTCCTGCGCCGCGTCGCGCCGGGACATCCCGCGCGCATAGGTCCCGTACAGGATGAGGTGCGAGACGCGCTCGGGGTGGCGCACGGCATACGCAATGGCGACCGGGCCGCCCTGCGAGACACCGAGCAGAGCCACCTGACCGGGTGTCGTCGAGTCGACGACCCGCTCGAGGTCTTCCACCCACAGGTTCAGGTTCGTGAGGTCCGTCCCCGCAAGATCACGGTCCGAGAGGCCGCAACCTCGTGGGTCGTAGCGCACGTAGCGATAGCGCCGCCCCAGCTCGCGCACCCAGTGCGACCAGATGGGGCTGTCGAGGGTGTCGCGGTCCACTTGCGTCAGCCAGGTGGCCGTCTTGACGAGGGTCAGGGCCCCCGCGCCTGTTTCGGCCACCGCGAGCGTGCTGCCGGCGACCTCGACGAAACGCAGTGCGGAGCGCAGCTCGGGCTCAGCCACGGAGTCGGCAGCGAGCGAACGCCGACTCGTGACCTCCATCTTGCGCAGGACGGCCGCGACATGCGATTCGACCGTGCGGATCGAGATCACCAGCTCGTCTGCGATCTCTTGGTTTGACCGATGCCGTCGCAGCAGGTCGAGCACCGCGCGCTCGCGCGGTGTGAGGGACCTGTGGCCCGCCGTCATTGCCTGAGTGTGGCAGCCCGCTTGCCGCGGCGGGGATCTCTTCGGGGCCCGGCAAGCAGTGCCTCGAGCAGTTCGCGCACCACGGTCAGCTGGGCGCGCATGTGCCGGGGGTCCCCGGTGGCCCGGCAGAGGATGAAGGCCCCCTCGAAGGTGACGAAGATGTGGTCGGCCAGGGACTCGACGTCGACCCCGCTGCCGGCCGGAAGCGCCGATCGCAACAGCGCGGCCAGCCCTTCCCGCCACGCCGCGATCGCGCGGGCGATCTCGGTCGACGCGCCTCGCTCCACGAGTTCGCGCTCGGTCAGAACCGAAACATAGAGGCAGCTGGTCTGGGCCGACATGAGCTCGTCGGCGGACTCCTCGAAGATGCGGACGAAGCGCAGGACGCGCTCCACCGGATCGGTCGATTCCGCGAGCACCTGAGCAACCGCCGCATCGAGGTGCGCGACGTCCGCCGCGGCGTAGCGCGCGACAAGCGCTCGGGCGAGGTCGTCCTTGCTCGCGAAGTGGTGGAAGAACGATCCCTTGCTTGTCTGTGACTCCGCGATCACCCGGTCAAGGGAGGTGGCCGAGTAGCCGTGCTCGATGACCAGGCGCTCGGCGACTTCGAGGATTCGTTCGCGGGTTGCGGAACCGTCGCGTGGCATACCCCCTTGTATCAGACTGATCGGTCTGCTACAACTAGACCGATCAGTCTGGTACGGCTCAAGGAGGAACTCATGACCTCATCGTTCGCACTCGACCAGCCCCGCGGATACGTCACCGACGGGGGGCTGGAGACCGACCTCATCTTCAATCACGGCGTCGATCTGCCGGAGTTCGCCGCGTTTCCCTTGATCGAGTCCGCTGGTGGGCGACGTCTCCTCAGCGACTACTACTGGGCGTATGCCGAGATCGCTGCCATGACCGGCGCGGGGCTGTTCCTTGAGACGCCCACGTGGCGGGCCAGCCCGGATTGGGGCCAACGGCTGGGCTACGAGGCGGATGCCATCGACCGAGTCAACCGGGATTCCGTCACTTTTCTGCGCGACCTGGGCCGGGAGTGGTCCGACGACGTCGCGGAGATCCGGGTGGTGGGCATGGTCGGTCCTCGAGGGGACGGGTACCGGCCCGGTTCGATGGTGTCGGCCGCCGAGGCGCAGGTATACCACCGGCCGCAGGTGGAGTCTCTCGCGGGCGCCGGGGCCGACATCGTGACCGGCTACACGATGACCACTGTCGGCGAAGCGACCGGCATCGCGCAGGCGGCCGAGCAGGCCGGGGTGCCAGTCGCCATCGCCTTCACGGTGGAGACCGACGGCCGACTACCCGATTCCACGCCGCTCGGCGACGCGGTCGAGCAGGTCGATCAGGCCGCCCCTGTGGCGTACTTCCTCATCAACTGTGCCCACCCTGACCACATCGCGCCCGCCATCGTGCCGGGCGCGCCCTGGCTTCGACGCGTCGTGGGCTTGCGCGTCAACGCCTCGACCCTGAGTCACGCCGAACTCGACGAGGCCGACCACTTGGACGCCGGCGACCCGTTGCGGCTCGCGCGCGATCAGGCCAAACTCGAGGACCGGCTGGCACACGTGCGCGTCCGTGGCGGGTGCTGCGGTACTGATGCCAGCCATGTCGCGGCGCTGTGGGGCGTCCATCGGCCTGCGAAGGTCTCTCGGGCCTGACCGCCGGTCGGTGATGTCGGCGATCTCCGGGTCAGTCAGCTGTCGAGCATGCGCGACCTTGAGATTTCACCACACGTGGCACGCGGATTCTGAGACCAGTTCCCGACGAGCATTCTCAGACCACCTGCGGCGCGCAGGAGGCTGCATGGGTAGGTCAGGATCCCGTTTCAGCCGGCTCCGGCAGAACGCGCACGAAAGCGAGAAGCTCCTCGTCGAACGCCGCCACGACCTCGGGATCGACGCGGGCACCGAGCGCGTCGAGAACGGTCGCGAAGAACAGGCGCACGCCGACGGCATACGCGATCTCCGCGATGTCGACGTCATCCAGGCCAAGGGCTCGTAACTCGTCGACGTCGCGCTGCTCCACTGACGCGGGAGCAGTTGCGACCTTGGCCGCGAATCGGTACACAGCGGCGTCCACGGTCGTGAGCTGTCCACCGTCGGCATCCCTTGCGAGTCCTCGAAGCGTCGGCTCGTCGTGGCAGGCGTCGATGAGCATCTTGGCGTGCGCAGCGGCGCAATACGCCGAGCCGCGTGCCCGAGCGGCAGCGATGGTGACAAGCTCGAATCGCCGCCGCTCCATGGTCGTTCGCACTGCCGCCGCGAGCGCGATCCAGGCGGTGGCAACGCCTGGGCGTGCGGCGAAGCAGCCGGTGTAGTCGGGCACGAAGCCCCAAGCATCACGTTGGCTGTCGACGTATGCCGCGAAGGCCGACTCGCTGTCGGGCGTCGGAGTGGTTGAGACGAACATGACCGGGCCCAGGATGACTCAGAAGCTGAAGGTTGTCGCCGGGTCGTCGCCGATCCATTCCCACAGTTGGACCGTTCCTGCCTTGACCGCGTTGTCGACCAGTCCCTCGCCGTCAATCCCCTTGGCGTCCAAGCAGATCCCGCAGGCAATCATCGTTCCCCCGGCCGCGGCATACCTCTGCATCAGGGCGTCGAGCGGAGGGCACCCATCGCAGGCGACCGCGCGGGTGTGACCGGGGACTGCGAGACGGACCGCCTCCTTGGTGAGGAACATGAGGGTCGACCGGCCCGCCTCGGCCGCACCAACCGCGACAAGGAGGGCGACGGTGACCTTCTCCGGGTCCTCGAGACCGGTGCACAAACTGATGGCCGCCTTGCTCATGGCGTTCCCCCAACGGGTCGTCGCTCCGGCCGGGTTGCCGGTAACCTCATCGACAGTAGGAAACGGCACACGCCCGCGGAAGCGCACTACTACTCAACGCTGTCGAGTTCACAGCGGCGGCTGTGTCGCCCCACCGACTGGCGCGCGGGCGGCCAGAACCCGTGCCACGGCACCGGCGCGGGCGGACGGGCCGGAGAGTCCGAGTTTGCCGTAGATGCGCTGCAGGTGGCGCTCGATGGTCCGGACGCTGAGGTTGAGCGCTGCGGCGACGGCTTGGTTGTCGATGCCTTGTGCGACCCCGGCGAGGACCTCGCGCTCACGGTGCGTCAGCGTCTCGATCCCCACGGCCCCAACGGTTTCCAGCCGATCCTCGGCGAGGAAGGTGGTGATCTCCCGGACGAAGATCGGCCAAGCCGGCTCGCTCTCGAGGAGGATGTGATTGCGGCTGTCGAGCGGCACGAGGCGGGCGTAGGGGATGGTGGCGGCGAGAGTGCGGCCGTGTGCGAAATCGTTCATCCGCTCTTCCCGCGAGTGGATGACGAGCGTCGGCACGGCGAGGTCAGCGAGGACGCCGGTGGCGTCTGCCTTGCCCCGCTCCAGCCGGGACTCGTAGGCCGTCCGCGCGGACGCCGACCGCTGGTGCAACTCGTCGAGCCAGGCCATCTGCTCCTCGGTCGCGCCCGGGATCATCATCGAGGTGAAGACGCGCCGGAAGAGCGGGTCCTGGCGATCCCACCCGGCCCGGATCATCGCTTGGAAAGCCTCCTCAAGGGCCCGGTCGTCATCCGTCACGTGCTGCGACGGCGCGGCATAGGTGCTCGCGCACACCAGCCTCGTCACCCGCTCGGGATGGCGGTGGACATAGTGCAGGGCGACCGGGCCACCCTGGGCCATCGCCATGATCGCGAACCGGTCGAGGCCGGCATGGTCGGCGACGGCCTCGAGGTCCTCGATCCGCCGTTCGAGGGTGAAGTCGGTCGCGTCGCGATCCGACATGCCGTGGCCCCGCTCGTCGAAGCGCACGACGGTGGCGACGCGACCCAATTCCACGAGATAGTGACGCCACACCGGGCTCTGCCAGTCGTACTCGAGATGGCTGAGCCAGCAGGCATCGAGCAGCAGCGGCGGACCCTCGCCGTGCACGGCATACGCAATCCGCGTCCCATCCGCCGATCGGCAGAACCGCACCCGCTGGGACGCCTGGAGGACGGCGACGCTGCGCATCTCGCCAGTGTAGAAAGCAGAAGCACTCCGAGTCTCGGAGTCGTCAGGACGACCCGCCGTAGTCTCACCGAGTCTCAGAATCCCCGGCCAAGTCTTGGATTCACTCGCGCCAGACAGTCTCACTTTCGCTCGCACGCCGGACAGTCACTCGGGGTGGGCCCGGAGATACCGCCCGAAGTGGGGGACGGTGAAAGCGATGCGGCCGCGTTCGCTGGAGTAGACCAGGCCCTTCTTGAGCAGCGAATCGCGGGCCGGGGAGAGGGACTGCGGCTTCTTGCCCAGCAGGACCGCGACCTCGGATGTCGGGACCGAATCAGCTTCTCCCCCAGTCTGATCGGCGTCGACTGCGATATCGGCGATAGCTCGCAGGTATTCGCGCTCGGCGGGGGTGGCTCGCTCGAAGCGCGAGCCGAAGAAGCCGACCGCGAGCTCGGACTCGGCCTCGGGGGACCCCACCCGGACATCGTCGGCGGTGATCGCCGGGCCCACTGCGACGTCCCACACGGCCTTGCCGTAGGCCTGGACGAAGTAGGGATAGCCGGCGGTCGCGGCATACATGGCTCCGAGCGCCTCGGGCGACCAGGTCGCCCCCTCGTCCTGGGCCGGCACGGTCAGCGCGAGATCGGACGCAGCACGGTCCAAGCGGTCGATGCGGGAGTAGCGAAAGAGCCTCTCGGAGTAAGACTTCGACGCTGACAGGACGGCCGGCAGGTGCGGCAGCCCGGCGCCGACGACGACGACCGGTAGCCCGGTCTGGCTGATCTCGTGGACGGCCGCGCACAGGGCCGACACGTCGTCGGCACCGAGATCCTGCATCTCGTCGACGAACACTCCCACGCCGGCCCCGCGGTCGGCGGCCAATCCGCCGACATCGGTGAGCAGCTCGACGAGGTCGATCTCGATATCGCCCGAGTCGGCGCGGCCCGCGACGGCCGGCACATCGATTCCGACGTTCCAGCGGTCGCGCAGCTTGGGTGCCGCCGAGCCGCGCGGCGCCCCCCGCTCGTCGCGCTGGGCGAACGCCTTGACCACCCCGAGCACCTGCGCGACCTCGTCGCGCTGCGGGTGACCCAGCTCGCGCACCGCCATGTGCAGCGCCGCCGACAGCGGCCGGCGCAGCGACTGCTCGGGCCGGGCCTCCAGCTTGCCCGTGCCCCACCGGGCGCGCACCGCCGCCGAGCGCAGCGCGTTGAGCAGCACCGTCTTGCCGACCCCGCGCAGACCGGTCAGCACCACCGAACGCTCGGGTCGGCCGCGGGCCACCCGCTCGAGGGTGACGTCGAAGGCGTGCAGTTGCTCGTCGCGGCCGGCCAGCTCGGGCGGGCGCTGGCCGGCGCCGGGCGCATAAGGGTTCCGGATCGGGTCCACGATCGGACTGTATGCCGCTCTCTAGCGCCGGTGCGATACATCCGGATAGTGCGCGAGACCGTGTCGCGGTCGACCGGGTGTCGTCCGCGTGCGGCATACCGAGGGAGGAGCGCGGTGTCAGGTGGGTGACCCGGCGGGCGGCTCGGCGAGGTCGTGCATGACCTGGCGCAGGCCCAGCCACCACTGCCGCACCGGGCGCCGGTGCTGCAGGTCGGCCAGCCGCTCGAAATCCTCCAGCGGGGTCCGGGCGACCCGGCCCTCGACGATGCCGACCATGAACGCGTCGGCGCGGCCGGCGGCCAGGCTCTCGGTGGCCGCGTCGACCGCGCCGGCGGCCAGCCGGGCGGCGAGCACCCGATCGAACGGCGACGGATTGCCACCTTGCTGGATATGCCCGAGGACGGCCCGGCGCACGTCGAAGAGATCCTCGCCACCCGCCTCGAAGACCGTGGCCACGACATCGGACGTGAAGTGCGGGTCGGCGTCCTCCGCGCGTACCGCGAGATAGAGCCGCTGGTCGCCCTGAAAGCGCCGGCGCATCCACTCGAGGTCGTCGATGAGGCCCTCCAGCGTGATGCCCTCCTCCGGCAGGTAGACCCGCTCCGCACCCGCTGACAACGCGGAAAGCATAGCGAGATAACCGCATTCGCGGCCCATCGTCTCGATGACGAAGCAACGCCGGGCCGCCATCGCCGACTGCTTGATCCGGTCGATCGCCTCGACGATCGCGTTGAGCGCCGTGTCGGCACCGACCGACAGCTCGGTGCCCGGCAGGTTGTTGTCGATCGTCGCCGGCAGGCACACCACCGGGATGGCCAGCGACGGGTAGCGCCCCCGCTCGCGGACCAGCCGGTGGGCCGCGTCGTAGGCGTCGAAACCGCCGATGACCACGAGTGCGTCGATCCCCGCCGTCTCGACACTGCGAGCCACCGCGTAGAGCCGGTCGAGGCCCAGCGACTCGCGCCGGGTGCCCAGCTCGGCACCGCCGAGCGCCGCCCACCCCTCGACGTCGACGAGGTCGAGCGGACGCACCCCGCCGTCGGCCAGGCCGGTGAACCCGCCCTCGACGCCGAGCATCTCGTGGCCCCGGTCGCGACCCAGCCGGACCACCGCCCGCACCGCCGGGTTCATCCCGGGGGCCAGGCCCCCGCTGTGCAGCACGGCGATCCGCCGCGGTCTCGCGTCCTGCACCCCGCGCGGGTGCGACAGGGCGCGCAGGAGATCGAAGAGCGCCGCATAGCTCTCGCCGCGGCCGGCCAGCGCCTCGTCATAGCGCCCCTAGTCGACCATCCGGGCGATGCCCTGGTTGAGCCGCACGGCCCGCATGAGCGGGGTGCGCCGGACCCGGTTACGGTGCACACCGACGAGTTTGGGGCCGTCGGACGGTTTGGCACTGAGCAACTCGCTCGCTGCGTCGTAGCCGACCATCGTCGCCATCGAGCGGTCGAAGGCGCTCGGCCGACCACCCCGCTGGACATGGCCGAGGATGATGATCCGGGCATCCGCCCCTATCCGCTCGAGCAGTTCGCGACGCACATCGTCGACGGTGATCGGTCGGCCGCTGCGGTCCCGAGCCCCCTCGGCGACCACGACGATCGACTCACGCCGCCCGCGGGCCCGCGCCCGGCGCAGCGAGTCGCACAGCTCGTCGGGCCAGCCCGGCTCCGGCGGTGCCTCCGGGATCAGCGCGAAGTCGCAGCCGCCCGCGATCGCCGCGGTCAGCGCGAGATAGCCGCATCGCCGGCCCATGACCTCGATGACGAACGTCCGGTTGTGGCTCGCCGCCGTCGACGAGATCGCGTCGAGTGCCTCGACGATGCGGTGCAGGGCACTGTCCGCGCCGATCGTCATGTCGGTGCCGACCATGTCGTTGTCGATCGACCCGACGACCCCGGCGATCATCAGCGCCGGGTGGGCAGCGGCCCTCGCCCGGTCGATCTCACCGGCCTCGACGAGCTCGTCGAGCAACGAGGCCCATTCCGTGGCAAGCGTGTTGGCTCCGGTCAGACTCCCGTCGCCACCGATGACGACCAGCCGGTCGATGCCGCGGGAGACGAGATGGAACGCCGCCCGCCTCCGCCCGGCCCGCTCGCGGAACTCCGCCGACCGCGCCGTCCCGATCGCCGTGCCGCCCCGGTGCTGAATGCCGCTGACGTCGTGCCAACTCAACTCGGTGATGCCCGCACCGTCGACCATGCCCTGATAGCCGTCCCGGACGGCATACACCTTGGCGCCGAAGCGGATCGCCGCCCGGGCCGCCGCGCGGACCGCGGCGTTCATGCCCTGGGCGTCGCCGCCGCTGGTGAGGATCGCGAGGTGCCGGGGGCACGGGACGCCATGACCCCATCATGGTGCCGAGCGGGACCGGCGGGTAGTGCGGCGCCCCGCTCCCGGACGCTCAGTCGATCTCGACGACCTCGAAACGCTCGTCGGGGTGCGCGATGGCCTCCTGTTCACCGACCAGACGCATCTCCTCCTCGCCGAGCCGGTGGGTCGCCTCGAGGACGGCGTACATGCTGGCCGCGGTGCGGGACAAGGCAACTCGCGGGCCGTCGGTGAGCGTGTGGGCCAGGAAGATCGCCGCGGTCGCGTCACCCCCGCCGCGCACATCCATGTCGAGCAGGGGCGTCGTGACCAGCCACGAACCGAGGTCGCAGACGACCGCCATCTGAATCGAGTCCTCGGGGGTCTGGTCGGTCAGGACGCTGGTGACGAGCACCGTCGCCGGGCCGCTGTCGCGCAGCGTCTGCACGGCGGCCAACAGGTCGTCCTGGCTGCTGATGTCGCGACCGGACAGGAACTCCAACTCGAACTGGTTGGGGGTGACGATGTCGGCGTGCGGCACGACCCGGTCGCGGAAGAACTCCGGGATGCCCTCGCGGACGAAGAACCCCCGGCCGGTGTCGCCCATGACCGGGTCGCAGCAGTAGATCGCGCCGGGGTTGGCCGTCTTGACCGCAGCCACGGCGTCGAGCACCACCTCGCCCATCGTCTCGGCCCCCATGTACCCGGACAGCACCGCGTCCACGTCGGGTAAGACGCCGCGCTCCTGGACCCCCACGATGACCTCGCGGACATCGGCGGGGGCGATGAGCGGACCCCGCGCCGAGCCGTAGCCGGTGTGGTTGGAGAAGGTCACGGTCAGCACCGGGTAGACGTCGTGACCGAGCCGCTGCAGCGGGAAGACCGCCGCCGAGTTGCCCGCATGCCCGAAGGCCACATGTGACTGGATGGAGAGGATCTTCACAGGGTATGCCGTTCTGCGAGTGAGGTTTTCCGGGCCCCGGCGGCGTCGGGGCCGGTGCCGTGCAGCGCCGGTCAGCCAGTGCCGGGCAGCGCCGGCCAGCCGGGTCGGTCAGCCGGTCCGGTCAGCGGACGTCGGGCGCGTGGTCGCCGTCGGTGACGAGCGACCGGCCGGCGGCCTTCCAGCCGAGCATGCCGTCGGTGAGGTTGGCCGCGTCGAACCCGTTGGCGTTGAGCCAGGCGACCGCGCGCGAGGCCCGGCCGCCGCCGCGGCAGGTCACCGCGAGGGTGCCGTCGTCGGGGTCGGGCAGGTCGGCCAGCCGGGCCGGCAGGTCGTGCAACGGGATGTGGATCGCGCCCGGGGCGTGGCCCAGCTCCCACTCGTCGTCGTTGCGGACGTCGAGGATCACCGCGTCGTCCGGGATCGAGGTCGGGTCGATCTGCGGCTGGTCGTCCTGCCGGTCTGTGGGGATCTCGTGCATGGCCCCATCCTCGCACCTCCGCAGCCCCGGCAACGCCCGGCGAGCCTTGACCGGCGAGCCATCGACGCAACGACCGGATCGTCGCCGGGCCGCTGGCCTGCGCGCGCCACGCCGGGCCGCGCGCGCCCTACTTGAGCAGTCGCGACATCCGGCGGTCGGCGAGCGGCTTGCCCCCGGTCTGGCAGGTCGCGCAGTACTGCAGCGACGAGTCCGCGAACGACACCTCGCGCACCGTGTCACCGCACTCCGGGCACGTCTGGCCGGTGCGCCCATGCACCCGCATACCGGCCCGCTTGGCATCCTTGAGCTCGGCGGCCGGCTTGCCCGACGCCGCGGTGACCGCCGCCGTGAGCGTGCCGCGCAACGCGGCATACAGACGGTCGACCTCCTCGGACGAGAGGCTCGCGGCGAGGGCGAAGGGGGACAGCCGGGCCACGTGCAGCACCTCGTCGGAATAGGCGTTGCCGACCCCGGCGATGATCCCCTGGTCGCGCAGCACGCCCTTGATCTGGGTGCGCCGGCCGGCCAGCAGGCCCGCGAAGGCGTCGCGGTCGAAGCCGTCGGCCAGCGGGTCCGGACCGAGCCGCGCGATGCCCGGCACCAGGGAGACGTCGCGGACCAGGTAGGCGGCGAGCGACTTCTTGGTGCCGGCCTCGGTGAGGTCGAAGCCGCTGCCGTCGGAGAGCCTGACCCGCAACGCGATCGGGGACCTGCCGGGGCGGATCACGGTCTGCGGCAACAGATCTGACCAGCGCAGCCAGCCGGCCCGGGCCAGGTGGAAGACCAGATGCGTGCCGTCGCAGTCGATGTCGAGGAACTTGCCGTGCCGACTGACCCCGTCGACGGGGGCCCCGACCAGCGCGGCGGGGGGCGGGTCATAGGTCTTGAGCACCGAGATCGAGCCGAGTTCGACGCCGGTGACCGCCAGGCCGACGATGCGGTCGGCCAGGAAGTCGACGAGGGCCTGGACCTCGGGCAACTCGGGCATCGGATCTCCTCAGGCGGGGCGATCGGGGGGCTGGGGGGCGGGGTGTTCCGGGGCCAGCGCCTGGCCGGCTCGCGGGCCACCCGGGCCGGTCTTGCCCGCGGTGCGCAGCAACCGCAGCAGGCCGTAGCCGTCCGGAGCGTGAAAGGTCGGCGGGCCATCCGGACCCCGTTGCACCGTAGGCGGTTTGCCGCTGAGCTCCTCGTTGGACAGCGGGATGCCGTGCGACAGCACCTGCTCGGTCGGGGTCAGTTGACGGATGGCGATCGCCTCGACCCGCTTGGGGCGCGCGGCGGCGAAGTCGGCGTAGATCTTCGGGTCGTGCTGGCCGTCGTCGCCGACGAGCAGCCACTTGATCCGCGGGAAGTCGCGGGCCAGCCGGTCCAGGCACTGTCGCTTGTGCTGCTGGCCGCTGCGGAACCAGCCGGTGTTGGTCGGCCCCCAGTCGGTCAGCAGCATCGGCCCGATCGGGTAGCCGTTGGCCTTGAGGAAGCGGTTGAGCGTCGGCGAGGTGTTCCACGCGCCGGTGGACACGTAGACGATCGGCGCGCCGGGGTGCTCGTCCATGAGTTTGCGATAGAGCGGCGCCATGCCGGGGACGACGCGGCGGGCGGCCTCGTGCCGGATGAAGGTGTTCCACGCCGCGATGAGCGGCCGCGGCAGCGAGGTCGAGATCACCGTGTCGTCGATGTCGCTGACCAGGCCCCACCGCACGGCCGGGTCGGTGATGAAGACGCTCGCCTGCACCGGTCGCGAACCCTGAGCGCTGATCGTCACCTCGTGCCAGCCGGGCGGCAGGCCATGCCCGGCGAAGGTCGCGTCGACATGGCCGCTGCGGTCGCTCCGGGCGTGGAAGACCTGCTCGTCGATGCGCACCTCGACCGGCACCCGCAGCGCCGGGACGGTGAAGAACGAGCGCCAACCCCGGCGCTGGACGTGCGGCGAGCGCAGCCCGCCATAGGTGGCGTCCTGCCGGGCCACGTCGTTGCGCCCCTCGTCCTGCGGCCGGCGCAGCAGGACCCGGGCGAAGATCCGGACGAAGTCCGGCGAACCGTAGCCGGTGTGACTGATGACCCGGTTGTGCCAGCCGTATCGGCGCAGCAGCCGCTCCCGCCTGGCGTTCCAGGCGTCCTCGATCCGAGCCGAGAGGTGCGGCCGCGACATGTCGGACAGGCTAGCCGTTCGCCGCCCGCGGACACCGGGGCGACCGGCGCGCGTTCGCGCCCGTGGGGCGGACCGGCCGGTATGCCGCGGCACCGCGTGCCGCGGCACCGCGTGCCGCGTGCCGCTTGCGCGGCGCCGGTGCCGGCGGTAGGCAGGGCGACATGACCGACGCGATCCGGCTTGAGGCCCTGCCGGCCCGGCACGGTGACTGCCTGCTCGTCGAGTGCGTCCGCTCGGGTCGGCGGCCGTGGCGGATGGTCGTCGACGGCGGCCCGCGCGGAACGACCGCGCGGCTGACCGCCCGGCTCGAGCGGATCGCCGCGCGCAACCGGGTGATCGACGCGTTCGTCGTCACTCACATCGACAGCGACCACATCGGCGGAGCGGTCGCGTTCCTGCAGACCGACCTGGCGCGGGCGGCGATCCGCGACGTGTGGTTCAACGGCCGCAAGCACCTGCCGCCGACCGTGGTCCGCGGGGTGGCCGAGGCCGAGCGGGTCACCGAGATCCTGGAGGGCCGCGCCGGCGGGCCGGCGCTGCCGTGGAACGTCGCGGTCGACGGCGGGGCGTTCGTCGCGGGCGCTTCGGGGGCGCCCCGGGTCGTCGAGTTGGCCGGCGGCCCACGGCTGAGCCTTCTCTCGCCGACCACCCCGGCGCTGGCCAAGCTCGGCCAGGAGTGGCGCCAGGTGGTGCGGGAGGCCGACCGGGACCCGGTGCCCACGCGGGAGCCGGACCTGCCCGGCCCGCTCGGCGACCTGGCGGCCCTCGCCGCGACCGGCGGCGCCGAGGACGACAAGGCCGCCAACGGCAGCAGCATCGCGCTGCTCCTCGAGCACCGCGGCGCCAGCCTGCTGCTCGCCGGCGACGCGACCCCGGCCGTGCTGGTACCCGCGCTGGCCATGCTGGCCCGCGAGCGCGGTTCCGAGCGACTGACCGTCGACGCGGTCAAACTCCCGCACCACGGCAGCCGGGCCAACGTCACCCGGGCGCTCGTCGCCGCCGTGTCTGCGCGGCATTACGTCGTGTCGAGCAACGGCGACCACTTTCGCCACCCCGACGACGCGGCGCTGGCCCGGGTGGTCACCGGTGCCCCGCGCGGCGCGACGCTGTGGTTCAACTACCGGACCCCGCGCACCGGCCGGTGGGAAGCGCCGGCGCTGCGGGCGGCATACGGCTATCGGACCCGCTATCCGAGCGGCCCCGAGGGCGGGATCGCGCTGCGGCTACCGGCGAGGTAGCAGCGGGACGCTGCCTCGCGGCGTCCGTCGGTCGTCCGCGTCCTTCCGCAAACGTTCCAGGCAACCGTTTTCACCGGGAGGGGGCGCCCGGAAACGTTCCAGGCAACCGTTTTCACCGGGAGGGGGCGCCCGGAAACGTTCCAGGCAACCGTTTTCACCGGGTCAGGACCAGCGGACCGGGGGCAGGCAGGGGTTCGGCCGGGTGGGTGGGGGCAGGTGGCGCAGCCGGCGGTGGGTGCGCTCGAGGGGAACGACGAGCACGAGCAGGACGAGGGCGAGGGCGAGCAGCGCGGTCATGGCAGTAATCTTGCGCTCGTCCGATGGGCGCCACCAGTGGCGGAAACGACCGGCACCGCAGGATTGGTGCCATGATCACGGTATGCCGCTGCGCGAGATCGCCGTCGTCGTCCCGCCCCAGCCCGCCGCCTTCGAACTGGCCGTGCTGCTCGAGGTCTTCGGCGTGGACCGGACCGACGGCGGCGTCCCCGCCTTCGACCTGCGGGTGTGCGCGCCGACGCCGGGCCGGCCGCTGCCGATGCGCAACGGCCTGACCCTCACCGTGCCGCACGGCCTGGACGGGCTGGCCGGTGCCGACGTCGTCGCCGTGCCGGCCTGCCAGATCGACCAGCCGTTCTCCGCCGAACTGCTCGAGGCGGTGCGGGCCGCCTACGCCGCCGGGGCCACCGTGCTATCGGTGTGCTCGGGGGTCTTCGTCGTCGCCGAGGCCGGCATCGTCGGCGGGCAGACCGTCGCCTGCCACTGGTACCACGCCGACGAGCTGGCCCGCCGCCACCCCGAGCTGCGCATCGACCCCGACGTGCTGTTCGTCGACGAGGGCCGGCTGATCACCAGCGCGGGCACGGCCGCCGGCATCGACGCGTGCCTGCACCTGGTGCGCCGGGAGCTCGGGGCCGACGTGGCGACCAAGATCGCCCGGCGGATGGTCGTGCCGCCGCACCGGGACGGCGGGCAGCGCCAGTTCGTCGAGCTGCCCATCCCGCCGTGCCGGTCGGACAGCCTCGCGCCGCTGCTGGCCTGGCTGACCGAGCACCTCGACGAGAGCCTCACCGTGCCCGACCTGGCCCGCCGGGCGTTGCTGTCGGAGCGCACGTTCGCCCGCCGATTCGCCGCCGAGACCGGCACGACGCCGGCCCGGTGGATCGCGCTGCAGCGGCTGCTGCACGCCCAACGGCTGCTCGAGCAGAGCGACCTGACCGTCGACCAGATCGCCCAGCGGTGCGGCTTCGGCGGTGCGGCGCTGCTGCGCCAGCACTTCGCCAGACAGGTGGGCATCTCCCCCGGCGACTACCGGCGGGCCTTCCGGGCCGCCCCCGAGCGCGGTGAGCGGGCGTCATGACCGAGCCGACCCCCCGGACCGAGCGGCATCCTCCGGCGCAGCCCCCCACCCGGGCTGAGCTGCACGCCCTGACCGAGGCCCAGCTGCGCGACCGCCGGACGATGAAGTGGGCCACCTATCCGGACGACGTGCTGCCCATGTGGGTCGCCGAGATGGACTACCCGACCGCGCAGCCGATCCTCGCCGCGCTGCGCCGGGCCGTCGCCCAGGAGTGCCTCGGCTATCCCAGCCGGCCGCTGGTGCAGGACATGGCCGAGGCCTTCGCGGC
Source organism: uncultured Intrasporangiaceae bacterium (assembly GCA_964647395.1). GTDB lineage: Bacteria > Actinomycetota > Actinomycetes > Actinomycetales > Dermatophilaceae > Phosphoribacter. Next base: position 16,068 of record CAZYHR010000007.1, read on the forward strand.
CTGGCACGCGGCCCGCGGCTGGAGCGTCGACCCGGCCGGGGTCTTCGACGCCGCCGACGTCATGCACGGGGTCAGCCTGGCGATCCGGCACTGGTCCGGGCCGGACGACCCGGTCGTCATCCCGACCCCGGTCTACATGCCGTTCTTCGACGTCGTCGCGCTGACCGGGCGCCCGCAGCTGCGGGTACCGATGGTCTGGGACGGCGGCCGGTGGACCCTGGACGTCGCCGGCATCGACGCCGCGCTGGCCGCCGGTGGCCGCACGCTCCTCATCAGCAGCCCGCACAACCCCCTCGGCCGGGTCTTCGACCGGGACGAGCTCGCCTCTCTGGCCACGGTGGTCGCCCGCCACGACGCCCGGGTCGTCACCGACGAGATCCACGGCCCGCTCGCCCTGACCCGCGAGCACATCCCCTACGCCACGATCTCGCCCGAGGCCGCCGCGCACTCGATCACGGTTACCTCGGCGAGCAAGACCTGGAACCTGCCCGGCCTCAAGGCCGCCCAGGTCGTCACCCACACCGCGGCCGACCGCGAGCGGTTCGCCGCGATCCCGATCTGGGACCGGGTCGGGGTCTCCACGCTCGGGCTGGTGGCGCAGCGGGCGGCATACCGGGACGGGGATCCGTGGCTCGCGCAGGTCAGCGACACGCTGCGCGACCACGCCCGGTTGGTCGCCGACGCGGTCGCCACCTGGCCGGGGGTCAGCACGGTCGCCAACGAGGGCACCTATCTACAGTGGCTCGACTTCGGCGGTCTCGGCCTGGACCAGGAGCCGGCCGACTGGCTGCTGCGCGAGGCCAAGGTTGCGCTGAGCCCCGGCGTGCCGTTCGGCGGTGCGCCGCGGCGCTTCGCGCGGCTCAACTTCGCCACCACGAGACAGTTGCTGGAGCAGGGCCTGGAGCGCATCGCCCGGGCGGTCGCGGCCCGCGGCTGACGACCTCGACCCGGCAGCCGGTCCGGCGACCTGGTCGGTCAACTGCCCAGGTAGGCCTCCTGGACCCGCGGGTCGCGGCGCAGTTCATCGACCGAGCCATCGGCGACCAGCTCACCTCGGGACAGCACATAGCCGCGCTGGGCGATCTTGAAGGCGGCGTGCGCGTTCTGTTCGACCAGCAGCAGCGTCGTGCCGTCGCCGACCAACTGGCACAGCTTGGCGACGACCTCCTGCACCGCCAGCGGCGCGAGGCCCAGCGAGGGCTCGTCGAGCAACAGGACCTTGGGCCGGCTCATCAGGGCCCGCCCGATGACCAGCAGTTGCTGCTGACCGCCGGACAGCGTGCCGGCGAGCTGGCGGGTGCGCTCGCGCAGGATCGGGAACAGGTCGAGGATCGCCTCGATGTCGCGGCGGACCTCGGCCGACCGGCCCCGGGTATAGGCGCCCAGGTGCAGGTGGTCGATGACCGGCAGCCCGGCGAAGACCTGCCGGCCCTCGGGCACCACGCCGATGCCGGCCCGGGTGCGCCGCTCCGGGCTCCACGAGGTGATGTCCTGCCCGGCCAGCACGACCCGCCCGGCCGTGGGTCGCACGTGCCCGCCGATGGTCTTGAGCAGGGTGGTCTTACCGGCTCCGTTGCTGCCGATGATCGTCACCGCCTCGCCGGCGTCGACGTGCAGGTCGATGCCGTGCAGCGCCTCGATCCGGCCGTAGCCCGACCGAAGACCGTGCACCTGCAGGACACTCATCCGGTGGCCTCCTCGTCGAGTTCGGCTCCCAGGTATGCCGCCCGCACCGCCGGGTCGGCCTGCACCCGCGCCGGCGTGCCGTCGGCGAGCAGCCGCCCGACGTTGAGGACGAGGACCCGGTCGCTGACCCCCATGACCGAGGCGACGTCGTGCTCGACGAGCAGCACCGTGACACCCCGCTGCGCGACGTCGCGCATCAGGTCCGTGAGATCAGTGCTCTCGGCGCGGGAGAGGCCGGCCAACGGCTCGTCGAGCAGCAGCAGGCGCGGCTCCGAGGCCAAGGCGCGAGCGATCTCGACGCGGCGCTGCAGCCCGTAGGGCAGGGCGGTCGCCATGCTGTCGGCGTGCTCGCCGACGCGCACCAGGTCCAGCAAGTCGCGGGCCCGGGCGTGATGCTGGGCCTCGTAGCCGCCGCGCAGCCGCAGCATGGCCCGCAACGGCCCGGACCGGACGAACTGCTCCCGGGCGACCAGGACGTTCTCCAGGACGGTGAGCGAGGCGAAGATCTGCAGGTTCTGGAAGGTCCGCGCCACCCCGGCGCGGTTCATCAGGTCCGAGCGGCGTCCGGTGACGTCCCGCCCGTCCAGCCGGATCGATCCGGAGGTCGGCTGGACCGCGCCGGAGATCATGTTGAACAGCGTCGTCTTGCCCGCGCCGTTGGGGCCGATCAGCCCGATGACCCCGCCCGAGTCGTGGTCGACGCTCACCGCGTCGACCGCCCGGACCCCGCCGAAGCGTTTGGTCAGCTCGACCAGCTCCAGGCGGATCGGGCCCGCGGGGGGGTCGGTCACCGCTCGCTCCGCGGCACTCCGGTCGGCCCGAGCGGCCGGCGCCGGACCAGACCGGGCACAACCCCGCCGAACGACCCGGCCACCCCGCGCGGGAGGTAGAGCAGCACGAGGATGAGGGCGAAGCCGTAGACGACGATCTCGAACTGGCCGCCCACGTGGGGCAGCAGCCGCGGCAGCGTCTCCTTGGCCGCCTGGCTCAGCGCGATGACGAGGAACGACCCGACCGGCGCCCCCCACACCGTGCCCGCGCCGCCCACCGTGGCCATGATGAGGATCTGGATCGACAGCATGAGATCCATCGTGTGGTAGTCGACGAAGGTGATCCAGTGCGCCTGCAGGCTGCCCGCCAGGGCGGCCAGCACGGCCGAGATGACGAAGACGGCCCGCTTGTGCTCAGCGGTGTCGATGCCCGACGAGGCGGCGGCGATCTCGCTGTCGCCCACCGCGAGCAGCGACCGGCCGAACATCGAGCGGGTGAGATTGCGGGCCAGCACGATCGCGACGAACAGCACCCCGGCGGCCAGGTAGTAGAACGACAGGTCGGTGCGGAACGCCACCGGCCCGAACTGCAGGTGCGGCACCCCGTCGATGCCGGACGCACCCCCGGTGATCGACACCTGCCGGGCCAGGAACCCCAGGACCATGCCGAAGGCGATGGTCGCGAGGGCGAGGTGGTGTCCGCTGACCCGGAAGATGCCCAGGCCGACCAGATAGGCGACCAGCCCGGCGAGCACCAGCCCGGCCAGGATCGCCACGACCGGCGCGAGCCGCACCTGGGTGGTGAGGATCGCCGAGGCATAGGCGCCGATGCCGAAGAACGCCGCCTGCCCGATGCTGATCTGGCCGGCCTGGCCCATGAGCAGGGTGAGCCCGAGGGTGGCGATCGCCATGATCGCCATCTGCACGCCGGTCGACATGGTGAAGAACGGCACCCGGGTGAAGACCGCGGGGACCAACAGCAGGATGCCGGCGAACACGGCATACGGGAGCACGGACCGGACCCACCCGGGCAGGCCACTCATACGCGGGCCTCCGAGGCCGGGCGCAGCAGCCCGGTCGGGCGCAGCAGCAGCACGGCGAGCAGGATGCCGAAGGTCACCGCGTCCTTGTAGCCGCTGGGCAGATAGCCCGCCGCGAGCGACTCGACGACCCCGATGACCAGCCCGCCGACCACCGCCCCGGCCGGCGAGTGCAGCCCGCCGACGACCGCCGCGGTGAACCCCTTGAGCCCGAGGAAGACCCCGATGCCCGAGTCGGGCGCCTGCAGCGGCGCGAGCACCACCCCGCCCACCGCGCCCAGCCCCGCGGCGAGCATGAAGGCCACCATCGACATCCGGCTCGGCGAGATGCCCACCGACTGGGCGGCCGTGCGGTTCATCGCGACCGCCCGCATGGCCCGCCCGGTGAGGGTGCGGGTCAGGAAGTACCACAGGGCGACGACCGACCCGGCGGTGACGCCGACGACCCACAGGTACTGGGTCAGCACGACGACCCCACCGAGGTTGATCGGCGCCCCGCCGGTGAACGGCGGCGCGAAGTGCGGATTGGTCCCGAGGAAGACCAGGGCCAGGCCCTGGATGGTGATCGACGCGCCGATGGTGAGGATGATCAACCGGGCGTGGGTGGCGGCCCGGGCGGGCCGGATCGCCAGCCGCTCGACGAGCAGCCCGGCCAGCACCGTGCCCCCGAGCGCCACGAGCGCGGCGACCGGGGTGGCCACGCCGCGCTCGCGCAGGATCGCGAAACTCAGCGACCCGAGCATGACGAAGTCACCCTGGGCGAAATTGATGATGCCGGTGACCTGCAGGACCAGCACGATGCCCAGCCCCACCAGCGCGTAGACCGCCCCGTTGCTCAGTCCGGTGACGACGTATTGGAGCGCTTCGATGGCCGGCCCGTCCCTACTTCACGAGCTTCCACTTGCCACCCTCGACGGTCACCAGCACCAGCGAGGACGGGTCCAGGGCGCCGTGGTCGGTGGCGGACATCGAGTAGCTGCCGGTGATGCCGGTGTAGTGGAGCTTCTCCAGGGCGTCGCGGACGGCCTTGCGGTCGGTGGAGTTCGCGTCGTCGATCGCCTGGACGATCATGCCGAGCGCGTCCGCGGCATACGAGGCGAAACCGGAGAACTCCGTGTACTTCGCCGTGTAGGCCCGGTAGAAGTCGGTCATCACCTGCTGGTTCTTCGCGCCGGTCACCTGGTCGGCGACCAGGACCGCGGGGTGGACGACCAGCGCACCGTCGGCGGCCGTCCCGGCGCCCCGGATGAACAACTCGGCACCGGCACCCGGGTCGTAGTAGACCGGGCCGGCGAAGCCGGAGGCCTTGACGTTCTGCGCGACGATGCCGGCCCCCGGCGGGATCGCCCAGACGACCAGCGCGTCGGGCTTGGTGGCGACGAGCTTGGTGACGATCGACGTGTAGTCCTTGTCGGTCGCCTGGAACTTCTCGGTGCCGGTGATGGTGATGCCCTCGCCGGGCGCCTTGGCGGTGAACGCCTTGAGGCCGGCGTCGCCGTAGGGGTTGTCGACCGAGATGAAGCCGGCCTTGGTGATGCCCTTGGCCTTGAACTGGTCGAGGACGACGTCGACGACCAGGTCCGTGCCGGCCGGGGTCTTGAAGACGAAGCCGCGCTGGGCGATCGGGTTGACGATGGCGTCCGAGCTGCCCATCGACACGATCGGCACGCCGGCGCTCTGCACGTAGTCGACAGTCGACATCGTCGTCGGTGACGAGCCGCCACCGACGATGGCGACGACCTTGTCGTTCTCGACCATGCTCTTGGTGACCTGCAGCGCCTCGGTCGGGTCGGACTTGTTGTCGCGGATGACCAGCTCGATCTTCTTGCCGTCGACCCCGCCCTTGTCGTTGACCTGCGCGGCGACCAACTCGACGGCGTTCTTGTAGGCCGATCCCTGCACCGCCGCCGGGCCGGACAGCTCGATGTTCACGCCGATCTTGATCGTGCCGCCGGTGCCGCCGGCGGCCGTGGCACCACCCCCCGCCGTGCCCGTGCTGCCCGACCTGGGCGCCTCCTCGGCGGCACAGGCGGCCAATCCCATGGTCAGTGCGACGGTCAGGGCCAGCAGTCGGCTGGCGGCTCGTGCGGTCTGCATTGACGGCTCCGTCCTGCCGGGTGGTCCGCTCCGGGAGTCCCGCGCTCCGGCGCCCCGCACGATACCGAGCGAAAGCGCTTAGCAGGGGGGTTCGGCACCGATCGCCGGGACGGGTCAAGATGGACCCATGCCCCACCAGTTCACCCGGTATGCCGCGGCGCTGGCCGCGGCGACCCTGCTCGCCACCGGCGGGTGCACCAGCGAACCGCCCCCGCCGGCGCCCGAGGACGCCGCCGCGCGGCTGGCCACCGGGCTGACGGCGGCCGACGTGTCCGGGCTGGCCTTCGACGGGGCGACCGCGCAGGCGGCGACCGAGTCGGTGCGCAACGCCTTCGGCGGGCTCAAGGACACCCCGCGCCAGGTCGTCGTCGAGCGGGTCGCCCGCAAGGACGGCGACGACCGGCAGGCCACCGCGACGCTGCGCTGGACCTGGGACGTCTCGGCGTCGGCGACCGACTGGGTCTACACGACGGAGGTGCCGCTGACCCGGGCCGACGACCGCACCTGGCACGTGCGCTGGTCCCCGACCATCGTCGAACCCAAGCTCACCGCCACCGAGCGGCTCGCCGTCGACCGCACCCAGGGCCGGCGCGGCGACATCCTCGGCGCCGACCGGGCCGTGCTCATGGGGGCCCGGGACGTCTATCGGGTCGGCCTGGACAAGAGCCGGATCCCCGCCGAACAGCAGCCCGGCAGCGCGGCGGCCCTGGCGACGCTGCTGGGCATCGACCCGGCGGCCTACACCACGGCCGTCGCGGCGGGCGGGCCGCAGCAGTTCGTCATCGCCCTGACCTTGCGCGCCGAGGACCCGCGGATCGCCGGCCGGACCGCTCAGGTCCAGGCGATCCCGGGCGGGCGGGCGGTGCCGGACACCGCGATCATCGGGCCGACCCCGACCTTCGCCCGGGCCCTGCTCGGCACGGTCGGCCCGGCCACCGCCGAGTTGGTCGCCCAGTCCGGGGGGCGGATCGGCCCGACCGACCAGGTCGGGCTGTCCGGCCTGGAGCGAGCGTACGACGCCTATCTCAGCGGCAGCCCGGGCCTGCGGATCCGGGCCACCGGCACCGACGCCGGCGGCGGCCCGACCAACCGCGTGCTGTTCACCCAGGACCCGGTCGCCGGGCAGTCGCTGACGACGACGATCGACCTCGCCGCCCAGACCGCGGCCGAGGGAGCCATCTCCGGACCGCAGGTCGCCGCCACCCTGGTCGCCCTGCGCCCCTCGACCGGTGAGATCGTCGCCGCCGCGAACAACGCCGCGACCGACAACCTGCCGACCGCGATGGCCGGCCGCTTCGCCCCCGGCTCGACCTTCAAGGTCGTCACCTCGCTGGCGCTGCTGCGCAAGGGCCTGACGCCGGACTCGCCCGTCCCGTGCACGCCGACGGTGACCGTGGACGGTCGGGTCTTCCAGAACTACTCCGAATACCCGGCGGACAAGGTCGGCACGATCCGGCTGCGCGAAGCGCTCGCGTATTCGTGCAACACGGCCTTCATCGCCCAGCACGCGACGGTGAGCCAGGACGACCTGGCCGACGCGGCCGCGGCCCTGGGCATGGGGGTCGACTTCGACCTCGGGGCGCCGTCGTACTTCGGCTCGGTACCGCGCCAGGCGACCGCGACCGAGCACGCCGCCTCGATGATCGGCCAGGGCCGGCTGCAGGCCTCGGCGCTGACCATGGCCACGGTGCTGGCCTCCGTGGCCCAGGGGCGGGCGATCACGCCCCGGATCCTCGACCGGCCCGCGGCGAGCCCGGCCACCACCGGCTCGACGCCCGCCCCCACGACCGCGGGCCCGACCGCCGGCCCGACCACCGGCCCGACCACCGGCCCGACCACCGGCCCGACCGCCGGCGCGACGGCCGGCGCCACCGCGGGCCCGCCGACGACGATGCCCACCCCGGGGCACCCGCTGACCGCCCCGGAGGCCGACGCGCTGCGCTCGATGCTCGGCTCGGTCGTCAGCGAGGGCAGCGCTCGGGTGCTGGCCGACGTCGGTGTCACCGCCGCCAAGAGCGGCACCGCGCAATACGGCACGGACGACCCGCCCCGCACCCACGCCTGGATGATCGCCCAGCGCGGCGACCTGGTCGTCGCGGTCTTCGTCGCCGACGGAGCGGGCGGCACGAGCACCGCGGCACCCATCGTGCGAGCCTTCCTGCAGGCCTTCGGCGGCTGACCGCGGGGGTCGCCGCCGACCGTCGGGAAGCCACGCCGCGCCGGCCCGGGCGGGCCGGGCCAGGCCCGCCACGCGGCATACCGGATGTCGCCGCGCGACCCGCCGGTGCCGGTTGCACTTCGGCGGGAAAAGGAGTCGGATGGTCCCAGCAGCAGGACCGACGCGGCCCGCCCCGACGGTGCCGCACGACAAGGAGGCGAAGATGTCGGAGACGCAGGCCGAGGTGGTCGAGGCAGGATCCAACGACACGGTCGAGGTGACGGCCGTCCTGTCGCACGACATCAACCACGTCTGGCAGGTGCTGAGCACCAACGAGGGCGCCGCGGCCTTCCTCGGCGAGGGCGCCACCCTCGGCAGCAAGGGCGAGACCTGGCGGGCCACCGACGGCACCCACGGCGTCTGGCGCAGTTACCACCCGATGGAGCAGGTGCGGGTCTCGTGGCACGCCTCCGACGACGCCCCCCGCTCGCTCGTCGAGGTGTACCTCACCCCTCAGGGCGAGCAGACGCACGTCTCGATCCGTCACGAGCCGGTCGACGGGGACGACACCGACGCCGTGCGCACCCGGTGGACCGACGCGCTGGCCCGCATCGACGCGGCCGCCGACTTCTGACCCGACCCGACCACCCACGACCCGGTATGCCGCGTGCGGACCGCCGCCCGCGGCATACCTCGTTCTCGGGAGACTCCCATGTGGCGTTCCGCCCTCATCGTCCTGGCCGTCACCGTGGCCCTGAGCCTCGTGGTGCACGTCGCACGTCACTGGCGGAGCTACCTCGACCGCGGCAAGCAGGCCGGTTACCAGGCGGCGAGTTCGGCGCGCGATGCCGCCGAGCGGCACGGGCCGGCGTTGCGCGACCGGGCCGAGGACTGGCGCGAGCGGGGCGTCGACCTGGCCGGCGAGGCACGCACCAAGGCCGGTGATCTGGGGACCCGGGCCGGCGAGGCGGGGCGCACGGCGGCCGACAAGGCCGGCGAGCTGGGCGCGCGGGCCTCCGACCTGGCGGGGCGGACCGCCGACCGGGTCGCCGGGGTGGGCGGGGGGATGTCCGGCACCCGGGCCGAGCGGCACACCGAGATCCTCGGGCGCACCCTCGTCGTCGACACCCCGGCGGACGAGCTGGCTCCGCTGCTCATCGAAACCCTCGACCGAACCGCGCTGTTCGACCCGGTCGTGCCGGCCGAGGGCGAGCGGCTGGCCTGGGTCTACGAGGCGATGGGGACGACCCGGCTGGTCGCGCAGGCCGGCTCGCAGCCGATGCCCGACGGCAGCGAGCACCCGGTGACGATCATCGGGGTGACCCGGTTCGACGTCGTCATGGACCTGCCGCAGGGCGCGCCGGCCGCCCAGGAGAGCCTCGACCGGATCGTCGAGATGCTCGCCAACCGTGGGCTGAGCTATCGCGAGCTGCAGCGGGAGTTCACCCCCGGCCCGGACGACCTGAGCGAAGGACCCCGCGCGGTCGTGCCGTGGTGAGCGGCCGGCCCCGGGTGCGGTCGGTGTGCCTGGCCGGTGCGCTGGGGCCGGACGGCGACTCCGGGCGGCTGACCGGCATCGGCAAACGGCCGGTGGGCGGGCCGGTGCTGCTGCGCGACCCCGGTGACCGGCGCGCCGGGTTGGGCAGCGGGGTCGACGGCGACGTCATCGGCGACCGGAAGCATCACGGCGGCCGCGACCAGGCCGTCTACGCCGTGGCGCGCGAGGAACTCGACCACTGGGCGGAGGTGCTCGGGCGGGAGCTGGGCGACGGAGCGTTCGGTGAGAACCTGACGACCGAGGCGCTCGACGTCGACGCCGCCATCGTCGGGGAACTGTGGCGGGTCGGCGGCGCGGTGCTGCAGGTGACCGCGCCGCGGATCCCGTGCCAGACCTTCGCCCGGGCGATGCCCGGGGTCCCTCGCTGGGTCAAGAGGTATGCCGCCCGCGGCCGCACCGGCGCCTATCTGCGGGTGCTCCAGCCCGGGGCGGTGCAGCCCGGCGACCCGGTCGAGGTCGTCGACCGGCCGGCGCACGGCATCACCGTGCCGGACATGTTCCGGATCGTCACGACCGAGCGGCACCGGCTGCTCGAGCTCGCGGCGATCGAGGACCTGTGCACCATGGCGCAGCAGGATCTCGCCGAGGCGCGGCTGTGGTCGTGAGCCGGTCCTGAACCGCGGGGGTCGGCTCGGGGGCTGGTGGCTGGCCGGAGCCGGCCGGGCCGGGACCGGCCAGCCGGCCGGTCAGCCGGGCCGGTCAGCCGGGCCGAGCACGGTGACCGACGGCACCGTCCGCACGACGACGCCGTCGGCGCTGTCGGAGACGGTCACCGAGCCGTCCAGGTGCAGGACGAACTCCTGGACCGTGCCGCCGGCCGCCACGATCCGGTAGGCCGCCGGCAGCAGGGAGGCGACGACCACGCGCTTGTTGGCGGCGTCGACCTCGCAGCCGCCGATGCCGACCAGTTCGGTGTCGGTGCGCCGCGCGTCGACGAGGACGGCGTGGCCGACGAGCGAGAGGGTGGCCGTGCCCGCGCCGCCGAACACGGCCGCACAGTCCACGGGGTAGTCCACCCGGCCGCCGGGGCGCACCTGGACGACCAGGCCGGCCGCCGGTAGACCGTGGCCGGCGGTGTCCGCACCGCGCCGGCCCGGGCTGCCCTCGGCCGCCGAACTGACCAGATAGCGGCCCGGCGGCAGGCGCAGGCTCAGGCCACCGCCGGCGGACACCCGCACGGGTCCGCCGACCGAGCCCGACAACAGGACGTCATGGTCGAGTTCTCCCGCATCGACCGTGATCCAGGGATCGGTCACACCTGTTAGGAGCACGCCCAGCCTCGGCTGATACCGGTGCGCCGGAATCGAGGCGCTCGCGGTGGGGCGGCCGCGGCATACGCAGCGCCGGTGAGCTCGATCGGCCCCGATCAACGCCGGCGGGCGCGGCCCCGGCGGCCCGGGCCGGGCGCCGGTCGGGGCCGGACGGTGACCGGCCGGGAAGCCCTAGGCTGCAGGTATCGGCCCAGACAGAGGAGATCCGCATGGGTGAGGAACGCACCGGTCACTACCTCGAACTCGAGGAGCGATTCGCCGCCCACAACTACGCCCCGCTCGACATCGTCATCGCCCGAGGTGAGGGCGCCTGGGTCGAGGATGTCGACGGCCGGCGCTACTTCGACGCGCTGGCCGGCTACTCCGCGCTGAACTTCGGGCACTGCCACCCGCGTCTGGTGGCCGCGGCCGAGCAGCAACTGCGCACGTTGACGCTGACCTCGCGGGCCTTCCACAGCGACCAGCTCGGGCCGTTCGCCCGGGACCTGGCGCAGCTGACCGGCAAGGACGCGATCCTGCCGATGAACTCCGGCGCCGAGGCCGTGGAGACGGCCGTCAAGGTGGCCCGCCGGTGGGGCCACCGGGTCAAGGGGCTGCCGGAGGACTGGGGGACCATCATCGTCATGGGCGGCAACTTCCACGGCCGCACGACGACCATCGTCTCGTTCTCGACCGACAAGGTCGCGCGTGACGGATACGGCCCATTCACACCGGGATTCGTCACTGTCCCGTTCGGTGACATCGCCGCGCTGACGGCCGCCGTCACCGACGAGACCATCGCGGTCCTGTTCGAGCCGATCCAGGGCGAGGGCGGGGTCATCATCCCGCCGGAGGGCTTCCTGCGCGAGGTCCGGGCGCTGTGCACGCAGCGCAACATCCTCATGATCGCGGACGAGATCCAGAGCGGGCTGGCCCGCACCGGCCAGACCTTCGCCTGCGACCACGAGTCGGTCGTGCCCGACATCTACGTGCTCGGTAAGGCGCTGGGCGGCGGCATCCTGCCGCTGTCGGCGATCACCGCCGACCACGACATCATGGACGTCATCACTCCCGGCTCGCACGGCTCCACCTTCGGTGGCAACCCGCTGGCGACAGCGGTCGGCCGCGAGGTCGTGGCCATGCTGCAGACCGGCGAGTTCCAGCAGCGGGCCACGGAACTGGGCGCCGTGCTGGCCGAGGAACTCGATGGGCTGCACGAGTTGGGGCTGGTGGCCGTCCGGCACCGAGGCCTGTGGGCCGGGCTGGACATCGACCCGGAACTGATGAGCGGCAAGGAACTCTGCTATCGGATGGCCGCCCGCGGGGTGCTGGCCAAGGACACCCACGGCTCGACCATCCGGCTCGCCCCGCCGATCGTCGCCACCGAGGACGACATCCGGCTGGTCGTGTCGGTGCTGCGCGAGTCGATGTCCGCCTGACCAGCCCCGGGCGCCTCGACCGGCCCGGGGGTCTCCCGCCGGGCTACTCCGCGAACGTCCACCGCAGCCCGACCACCCCGCGCCGCGCCCGCTCGCGCACCAGGGACACCTTGTGGTCCAGCCCTAGGGTGCGGTTGCGGACGAACACGCCGGGACCGGTGTCGGTGAACTTCTCGAACTCCTCGATCTGCACCGGCAGCCGGTCGGGGTGGAAGGTCATCTGCAGGGCGATGAACGCTCGGCTGTTGTTGAGCAGGATGAAGTAGCAGTCGGCGGGCAGCGGGTTGGCGTCGTGGACCGAGTAGTGCAGCAGGTGGGTCTCCCCCCGCCGGACCTGCCGGTCGTAGATGACCTCGGCCACGATGACGTTGGCCTCCAGGTCGTGCCGCAGCCGCCCGATCCGCCCACCGCCCTTCATCTGCAGCCGCAGCAGATGCGGGTCGCCGCCCCGCTCGCCGGCGTGCAGCAGCGGATAGCGGTCGATGTCGGACATCGCTCGCAGCGACAGGATCGTGTCCATCTCCTGCAGTTCGCCGAGCGGCCCGAGCCGACCGAGGTTGACGTGGCCGATCGACTCGGTGTACTCGAAGTCGTCCCGGCAGCCCATCTCGGCGAACAGGTGGTGCAGCCGCTCGCCGACCGAGAGGATCGAATAGGTCGACCCGCCCGGCGGTGCGGGCAGGCTCAGCGCCCCGCGCAGATGACCGTCGGGGACCTTGAGGATCTGCTCCAACTGGTCGATGACCGCCAGCGAGCGCACCCCAGTAGGCAGCCGGTGGCCGTTCTGCCAGTAGCTCAAGGTCGACCGCCCCACCACCAGCCCACGCTCGGACAGCCGGCGCTGCAGCGTCTCCAGGGTCAGCCCGCTCCCCTCGATGGCCTCGCGCAGCGCCTGCGGGAAGCGGCTGCTCGCCGCCGTCTCGATCACGCCCACCTCTGCCGCATGTGAACGTTCACACCTTTACGTGCAATATGCCCGGTCCTGTCGGATTCACGGTAGCAGCCGTTCACAGCGTCGGATAACCGACACCGGCGGTGTGTTGTCCGCGTCGTCCCCGATCCCCCAGACTCGCAGGCGTCGATCGGGGCGGGTGCCCGTGGAGCCACCACCGGCTCGAACAGCATCCCAGGCGCGCAGGTTGGGCGCGGCCGGTCCTGACGATGTGCGGCCGGCTCTCTTCTGGTGTCAGAGAGCCGGCCGCTTCGTCGTCGTCGCCCGGGGCCGGTCCACTGCTGGGGCGGCGCCCCGGCCGTTTCCGCGCGGTCAGACCTTGGTCGTCACCGTGGCGAGCGTCGCGCCGTCGGCGGACCCCAGGGTCAGGGTGACCGAGACCGGGGCCGCGAGCGGCACCCAGACGACGTAGCGGACCCGGTCGGCGGGCGCGGGCCGCGCCGGCCGCACGACGTGGATCTGTCCGTCGGCGGGGAAGTCGACCCTGGTCTGCCGGGTCACCTCGGCGAGCGGGACGCTGCGCTCGCGGACCTGCCGCCACCCCGGTCGCAGATCGTCCGGGCGGGGCGGCAGGGGTCCCACCGGGCCGGGCCGCAACGGCGGACGGCCGATCCCGCCGATGCCGCCGGCCCCGCCGCCGATGCCACCGATCCCGCCCAAACCACCGATCCCACCCGGACCACCGATCCCACCCGGACCACCGATCCCACCCGGACCACCGATCCCACCCAGACCACCGATCCCACCCGGGCTGCCGATCCCACCCGGGCCGCCGATCCCGCCGATCCCGCCGACACCGCCGACCGGGCGCACCGGCCCGACCTGCAGCAGCGACTTGACCGCCCGCACGTGCAGCACCAACCCGTCGGCAGCAGCCGCCGAGGCGTCGGTGTCCACCCCGAGCACCACCCCGCCGGGGCGGGTCGCGGTCTGGACCACCTCGAGGGTGGGGATGGGCACGCTCCAGCCGGGCACCGTGACCGACCGCTCGCTGACCCGCCCGAGCGGGTCGGCCAGGCGCACGGTCACCGTCGCGGCGTCGGCGGCCTCCGGCGCGGTGAACCACAGCGCCAGCGTGGTGCGGCCCCCGCTGCGCTCGCCCCGGACCAGCACTCGCCCGACGTCCGCGCCGGCGGGTGGGGTCGGGTCGGCGTGCACGGCCACCAGGTCGAGGTCGACCGGGTCGACGAACTCCGCGTCGATCTGGGCCCGGAGCCGGTGGTGCCCGGACGGCACGGCGGCCGCCGGCGCGTCAGTGGAGGTGCGCACGACGATGCCCCGGTGATCGCTGCCCCACCGCTGCGCCACGAGCGGCTCGAGGTCGGGCGGGCCCGGGGGCAGCACGAGCAGCGACATGATGTCGGAGGACTCGGATGGCGTGCCGCGCACCGCGTCGACCCCGACGGTGGCCTGCGGCCGGGCCACGGCCCGCACCAGCCAGGGCTGCCAGGCGGGGGCCAGGGTGAAGTCCTGCTGCGCCTGGTAGATCGGCGCGCCGGTGACCTGGTCGACCGCCACCGGCGCCGCGGTGACGGGCACGGTGAGCACCGGCGGGCCCATGCTCTCGTGGCTGCGGGCGGCCGTCTCGGAGCGGGTCGCGTAGACGAGGAACTCCTGGACCGGGATCCGGCTCGCGGCATACAGGTGTGCCGTCACGGTGGCTGCGGCGCCGACCGTCAACCGGACGCTGGGCGGTGCGGGCCGGCGCAGCCGCGGCGCCATGGCCGCCTGCAGGTGCAGATGCCCCGGCGGCCAGTCGGACTCGACGCCGCTGACCGACTGGGTGGTCACCAGGAACAGGTGGATGTCAGTGGACCCTTTCGGCAGCGTGACGTCCGCTGCGCGCGCCGACCCGTCGACCTCGAGCAGGCGGCGGAAGGCGGCCCGCTGCTGGATCGGGTCCAAGGCGTCGTATGCCGCCCACAGGGCTGCCAGGCGCACCCCGGGTGAGTCGGTGTCCGGTGCCTGCGGCGGCAGGCCCGCGCGACGGCGCAGCGCCGACTCGGACAGTTCCCAGACCACACAGGTGCGCGCCCCGCCGGCGGGCAGCGACCAGTGCACCCGAACGTGTGAACACCCTTGCGCATCAGGGGTGCTGCCCAGCGGGACGTCGGGCGGCGCCGGTGGCGCGATGGGGGTGATCGGCACCGGGCTGGCGGCTGCGACCCGCGCCGGATGGGTGTCGTCGGGCACCCAGCCGGTGGGGCTGGCCCCGACCCGCAGGTGCGCGCGCAGCCAGACCTGCACGCCCCAGCGTTGGGTGGCGGCGAAGTCCAACGCCGGCACCGGCGCGACGAGCAGATAGCGTCGCCCGCCGTCGCCCTGGCCGGGGCCCGGACCGATGACCTGCTCGCCGTCGGCCGACAGCGACGAGACCGCGCAGTTGACGCCGCTGGGCACATCACCGGCGAAGGTCAGCCCGAAGTCCCGGCGGAAGCCCCCCGCGGGCGGGCCACCGGTGGGGGCCAGCGGCACCGGGGGATCGGTGTCGACCCCGGACAGGCGGTAGAAGATCGCGGTGACCTCCAGCTGGGTCGGGGTGCGCTCGACCCAGTCGAGCGCCACCTCGAGACGCAGCTCGGCCGGGCAGGTGTGAGCGCCCTCGTACCGGCTGTCCAGCTGCAGCGCGATGATCCGTGGCCCCAACGGACCGGGCTCGGCACCGTGCCAGGAGGCGTCGCGCCACGGCGACCAGATGCCGTGGATGTCGACGACGGCCACGGCGTAACCGACGTCCCGCCCGCCCGAGCCGATCGGGATCTGCGCGGCCGCGTCGGTGAACGACACCCGCGAGGCGTCCGGGCCCTGCTTGGCGTCCGCGCTCAGGGTCAGGGTGCGCCACCCGCCCGCGTCGCTCGGCGGGTTGAGCAGCTCGGCGTCGCCCCCGGCCAGCTCGTAGCGGGCGAACGCGCCGGCCCCGACCCGCCCGAGCGCCGCCGTCGTCGGCAGCCGGTCCCAGGACGTGCGCACCGACTCGCGCCACACCTCGTCCCGGGCGGCGGGGGCGACCAGCCCGGCGCGAGTCGTGCGCACCGAGGTCGGCGCCGGCACGGCCAGGTGCCGTTCGGGGGGCGGCGCGTAGGCCGCGATACGGCCGGGCCGGCCGGTCGAGGGCAGCTCGCCGTAGTCGGCGGTGACCAGGAAGTCGCTCGCGCCCACGGCGACCTCCGGCTCGCGCAGCGGCTCGCGGGTGTAGGTCGCGCCGAAACCGAGCGCCAGGTTGAGGACCGGGTCGGTCTGCCCGGGCAGGGTCAGCAGCGCGAACGGCCGGATCTCGGCGGTCGTCGTGGCCGGCGAGGTCCCGGCGGCGCTGCTGGGCCCCGGCACGTTGCGCTGCCGGGTGAACCGCCACTGCTGGCCTTCGGGGCGCCCGGGGTCGTAGAGGGCCTCGAGCTCGCCCAGCAGGGTCTCGCGGATCTCCTTGACCAGCGCGTCCGGGTCGGGCTCGCGCCACGGCGGCACGGGCCGCCCGGTGCCGGTGGCCGGTCCCCAGCCGACCGGCGGCATACCCCGCTTGAGCCGGTGCAGCGCCGCCTCGACCGGGGGCACCGGCCGCGCAACCAGCCCCTGGTCGGTCGGGTCGTAGGCCGCCCACGGCTGGTCGCAGGGCAGCCCGACGAGCTCGATCGGCTCCCAGTCGCCCTCGGCGACGACCTCGGCCAGCCGGACCACCCGCAGCCCGGGCTGGCGGCCGTTGACCAGCCGGACCGAGGTCAGCGCACCGGCCCGCAGGGTGAGCCGGACCGGGCCGCTGCCGGCCGGGACGCCGGCCGCCGCGACCACCCCGGCCAGCCCGGTGGGGCCGGTGCGGTAGCCGAAGACCCCGCTGGGCCGCGCGCCATCGACCGGGGTGTAGGACACCGTCACCGCGACCGCCTCGGTGCCGTCCCAGCGCAGGATGAGGTCCGGTCCGTCGGGCGTGACCCGCGGGTCGCACCCCTGCTCCTTGTCCTCCCGCGCACCCCGACGCACCCAGACCGTGAACGGTCCCCGCGGGACTCCCAGCGAGGCGGCGCAGGCCCAGCGCAGGTGGATGTCGTCGGACCGGCCGGCCAGGCTCTCCCGCGACTGCTCCAGCCAGCGCCCGGCCAGCTCGGGCGGCACCCCGCGCAGCCGACGCTCGACGATCTCGGGCCAGGGCAGCAGCACCGCCTCGGCCTGGAAAGGCAGCGGGTCGGTGACGGCGTCCATCAGTCCTCCACCTCCCAGGGCGCCCGCGCCAGCGAGACCCGCACGGCCACCGACCGCTGCTCGGGTGTCTGGGCCAGCAGGTCGGCGGCGACGACGAGGTCGAGGCGCACCTCGGTGCCGCGTTGGCCGGGCTCGAGCAGGACCAGGGCGCGGGTCCGGCCGGGGCAGCGGATGATCCGGCGGACATCGGCGCGGGGCAGGTCCCCGGCCGCGACCGGGGCGCTGCTCTCCTGCAGGGCCAGCCAGTCGCTGGGCACCCCCCGCCACCAGGTGTGGATCGGGTCGAGGGCGTCCGCCGGTCCGGTGACCTGGGCCGGCATGGTGCGCAGCCGCCACAGCGGCTCGCTGCACTCGACGACGACCGCCACCGGCTGTGGCACGGGGTCACCCGACCAGAGCAGTTCGACGGCCGGGTAGCCGGGGGTCTGCGGCACCGGCAGGCCGGCGCCCTGGTATGCCGCGTCGACCTGGTCGCCCGTCGGCGCGTCCGGCAGCCCCTGCAGCGCCGCGGGGGTGGGCACCAGCCGCTCGCGCACGCTCGCCCCGACCACGAAGCTGGACAGCTCGGCCAGGTCGGCGAAGCGGCTCGTCGTGAAGCCGATCCGGTGGATGATGGTCGCCGTGCTCGGCGACTGATCGGCCGGCACCGCGTGGACGTCGACGAGGTAGTCGGTGAGCGGCTCGAAGTCGTAGGGCAGCGTGAGGATCGGGTGGCGACTGCGATCGACCTGCACCGGCACGCACTCCGTGTCGACCTCGGGGTCGGCCAGGACCGTCTGCAGGGCCTGCTCGAAGGGGGTCGCGATGTTGAGCCAGTCGGCGGCCTGCAACTCGGCGACCAGCCCCGGACCGCCGGCGGGCAGGGTCCACGGGGCCCCGGGCTGGCCCCCGCCGGGTGGCTCCGGGTGCTTGCCCGAGGCGGCCCGGACGGTGATCTGGATGCTGCGGCCGTAGGCGGCGAACAGCTCGGCGACCCGGGTCGAGGCCAGCGCCAGGCGCACCCGCTGGGTGCAGAACACCCCGGTCTCCTCCGGGCCGGGAGCGCTCGCGACCAGCCAGGGGCGCAGATCCCGCGGCGCGTGCTCGACCGGCTCGGTGGCGAAGTGGAAGACCTGCTGGCTGTTGGGCTGCCAGGTGGGCGCCACGGTCGCCGCCGGCTGACCGTCCTGCTTGAGCCAGGCCGCCCGCCACGTGACGGTCACCGCATAGGTGTGACCGGGGGCCAGCAGCGCCCTGTCGTCCGGGTCCTGGGCGAGCACGCTCTGCACCGCGGTGCGGCTCTGGGAGATGCTGGAGGTGTCGTAGTCGTAGCGCAGCAGTTCCGAGCCGGTGATGCCGGTCGCCGCGACGACGTAGAACGCGGGCAGCACCCGTTCGGCCCGCCACTGATCGGCGCCCGGGCCGTAGCCGACGACCAGGCCGGCCCCGGCCGGCACCGGCGACACCGGCACCCAGACCGGCACCAGCGCGTCGTCGAGCACCGAGCGGGCATAGCGGCCGGCCCGTAGCACCGGGTCGTGCCAGGGTCCGTCGACGTCGGCGAACCGGTCGGGCAGCGGGTTGGCCGTCGACACCAGGTGCTCGCCGCCGACCCGGACCTCGTCGCGGACCGCGCCGTCGGAGTCCTCGACCCGGGCCAGCAGGCCCAGTTCGAGGGCGATCCGCGGGACGAGCAGCAGCAGCCGGACCTCCTCCAGCGACTCCGAGGGCGTGAGCCGGACCGCGTCACGCAGCGGGTGCGGGGCGAACCCAGCCTCGGCCCAGGCCTGCTTGACCAGCCCGCGGTCGTCGTCGGACGCCGCGGGGGCGGGCTCGGGCTCGTCACCGACCGGCGAGCGCAGGATCGCGCCGCGGCAGCCGTGCGGCGTGTCGGTGGTGTCCGGGCTCCACGCGGTCATCGCGTGCCAGGCGGCGACGTCGCCGAGCGGCGCGCCGCCGGCCAGCGCCGTGAGCGCCCGGTCGAACGCGTCGTCGGGCAGGCCGGCGTTGCTCGGGCCGCCGGCCAGCCCCCGGCCCAGCGCGGGATCCAGGGTGAGCAGCGCGGCGGAACGGGTGCGCTCCGAGCACGGCACGTAGTCGCCGACGACGCGGGCCGGATCGGTGCCCTGCAGCAGGTCGGCGAACGGGTCGTGGCTGCGCCACGGCTCGGTGACCTCGAGGTCGCCCTGGGCGGGCACGCTGCGCACGCAGCCGGGCGGGTCGGGCCAGGCGATGCCGGCGAGCCGCCAGCCCGGCTCGCTCGGGCCCGGCGCCTGGTCGACGAAGGTGAACAGCAGGGGCGTCGCGGGGGCGGCCGGGCGGCATACCGTGCCCCAGCGCTCGCGCACCGAGGTGACCAGTTCCTCGCCGTAGGGGATGGCCCGGCTGAACGCGGTGGGCACCCAGCTGAGCAGCGCCAGCGCCGTCTGCGACACCGGCTCACCGGCCGGCCGGCCGGTCCACCAGGCGCTGGGCCGCTTGCCGCCGACCGGCAGGAAGGTGCCGCCGGTGAGCTCGACGGAGATGAGCTCGTAACGCCACCAACGGTCCCCGATGCGCTGCCACGGGTTGGCGGGCGTGCCGGGTCGATCGATCGGGTTGCCCCCGAGGACCGCCTTGTCCACGACGGTCGGCAGGGCCGCGAAGCGCAGCACCGGGATCGCGTCGATCGGCACGGTGGGCACCGGCTGGGCCGGCTCGGCCGTGGGGTCGGCGGCCTGCCCGAGCACCCCGTCGATGGCGCGGTCGGTGCCGCTGCCCTCGACCAGCGCCGGGCTGCGGGACACCAGGCTGACCCCAGCGATGAGCGGGACCGGGGTCGGGTTGTCCACCGGGGCCGTGCCGATCGTCAGCGACACGCAGCCCTTGACCTCGAAGAAGAACAGGTCGACCGAGCCGCACACCTCGCCGTGCACGTAGGGGTCGTCCTCGAGTTTTCCGGTCTGCGGGTTGGTGCGCTTGCCGACCCGGACGTCCAGGGTGGCCGAAGCGGAGATGCTGACGATGAACAGCCGCAACTCGCCCTTGGCGTAGATCTTGCCGGCGATGAACGGCGGCTTGAAGCCGACGATGGCGTCGAAGCCGGCGGCGACCTCGAAGAAGAGTCCGGCCGACTTGCTGCCCAGCAGGACGGCGCTGATGTGGAAGCCGGTGGCCACGGCCAGGCCGGTGGGCGGCACCGGCAGGCCGGGGATCTGGATCCGCGACCCGGTGCCGTGGATCATCAGGTAGCCGCTGCCGCTGATGACGTCGAGGACCTGGACGCTGACCCGGTCGTGGTAGCTGCCCAGCTCGATGAACCAGTCGTCGACGGCGTTGGTGTTGAAGAACGCGGTGACCGGCACCCGGACGCGCAGGAGCTGGGCGATCTCGTAGGCCGCGACGATGCCGATGGTGATCGTGCCGCGGCCCAGGTCCAGGTCGAGCACCGCCAGGAAGGTCGCGCTCTGGTTGCTGCCCAGGACCGGCGGTGCCTTGAGCACGTCGGCCTTCATGACGAACAGCAGCCGTGGTCCGGGCACCTCGACGACGACCAGGCCCTTGAGGTGGATGAGGTAGCCGCCCTCGAGGGTGCCGACGAGCACGCCTGCGGCGAAACCGAAGTGGCCGGGTTTCAGGGCCCAGCCCTGCGGGTCCATGACCCCGCCGGGGCGGGCGAACTGCTGCTGCATCCAGGTCAGCGCCTTCGCCTGGCCGGTCAGGCTGCGCTCGTCGCGCTCGTGGTTGACCGCGACCCCGCCCAGGAGGCCGAACAGCCCGAGGCCGGAGTTGCCCAGCACCAGCGGCACCGGGAACTCCACCTCGATGCCGAGCAGCACGCCGGTCTGCCGGGTGGCCGGGTCCTGCCGGACCGCGAGGCTGGCCGAGGCGCGCAGCTTGAGCGGGTCGACCTGCAGGTCGAACGACCCGGAGAAGCCGGTGGGCTCGATGGCGACGTAGCCGGAGCCGGACAGGACGTTGGGGATCTTGATGCTCGCGCCGAACTTGGTCAACTGCAGGTCCAGCGGCGGTCCGTCGACCCGGGCCCGGACCCGGACGGTGTCGATGGTGATGACCCCGATGTCCAGGCCCAGGCCGACCTCGACCTCGAGGTAGGTCGGGTTGTCGCGGCTGACCCGGACCCCGAGGATGCGCAGGACGTTGTCCAGCGGCGGCTTGGCGACCAGCGCGCCGGCGGGGATGTCGAGGGTGTAGCCGCGCTCGGGCAGGAAGACCGGCAGCGGGATGTACTGCGGCTGCCCGTCCGGGCCGACCACCGAGTCGGTCTCCCAGCGCGACCGGACGCCGATCGCCCGGTAGCGGGTGACGACCGGGTTGTCGCCGGTGACCCGGACCAGTTCGAGGTCGAAGGTGAAGGCGACCTCGACGTCGAGCAGCACCATGACCTGGGTGCCCCGGTCTGAGTCGGTGGTGATGCCGTCGGCGCCGAGCACGCCCTGGGCGACGACGACCTGCGCGCCGCGCAGGGTGAGCCGCTTGGTGCGGATGACCTCGCTGGCCCCGAGCGCGACCGAGCCGAGCGCGACGACCGCCCCCGCGGCAGGGGACAGCTCGGTGGCCCCGGCGGTGAGCGGGGCCAGGATCGACAGCGCGCCCAGCACGTCGAGGGCGGCCTGGTTGGCGTTGCTCTCGGTCAGCTGCGCCAGGCCGTCGAGGTCACCCTCCTTGGCGCGAAACTCGCCGGAGACCTCCCAGGAGCCGCGGTCCTCGGCCAACCGCAGGCGCAGCAGGAAGACGCACACCCCGTCGGCGGGGTTGCGGGGGCCCTGCCGCAGCGCGGGCTGGCCGCGGCGGCGCAGTTGCGCCTCGGCGGCGGTCTCGATGTCGAACTCGCCCCAGATCTCGAGCCGCACGAAGGTGTCGCGGACGATCTCGACCCGGGCGCCGAGCTTGTGGAAGCAGTCCGGCGGGCGCGCGGTCCGGGCCGGCCGGGGGTCCGTGCCGGCCGGGCTCGGCACCGCCGGGCGGGTCAACTCGCCGGTGACGGTGACCGGCGCGGGCGGGTCGGCGCTGACGGCGCGGGCCCGCCACCAGGCGGACGACCCGCGGGCGGCGGCCGGCTGGGCGTCGGGTGAACTGCCGGCCAGGGCCCGGGCCCAGCCCTGGGCCTCGCCGTCGGTGAGGTTGGTGAACCCGGCCGCCCGCAGCGCCTCCTGCATCGCCGCTCGGCGTCGCTCGGACAGCCCGACGTTGTGGGCCGCCTTGACCGGGTCGGGGTTGGCCGGGTCGCCCTCGAAGGAGGCGTAGCCGCTCACCGTCAGCGGAGTGGTCGCGGCGAGACCCCCACTGGTGCGCCGGGCCCGGGCCGCCTCGATGAACTCGAGGCTCACCGAGTGGGAGTCCCGGTCGAGGGCCGGCGCGGTGTGGGTGTTGGCCGGGTTGCGGGCGTAGTCGCTGCCCTCGTCGCGCTTGGGGTGGTCGAACAGGAAGTAGCAGTCGAGCACGGCCGGCTGAGCGGCCGTGGTCGTCGCGCTGACCGCGACGGTGGCCCCCTGGGCGACCGGGACCTCGGCGGTCGGACCGGTGACCGGACCCCCGGGCACCGACCAGGTCGCCGCCGAGCCGTCCGAGAGCCGGAGCGTGGCGTGCGTGCCGGTGGACGACTCGAGCACGAGGGTCGGCCCGGTCGAGGAGGTGGTGCGCACCCGCACGGACGGTGCCGTGGCGGCGCCGGCGGCGGCGCTGGTGTCGCGGCTCACCGTGAGCACCCGGGTGACCAGGGCGGTGGACCCCGCACCGGCACCGAGGTCGTGCAGGGTCGCGGTGATCATGACGCTGCCGGTGGGCGGCGGTGACACGGTGACCCGGTCACCCGTGCTGGCGGCCCCCTCGGCGGCGACGAAGGCGTCGTAGGCACCGACCCCGCCGGAGGGTTCGGCGACGAAGGTCGTCTCGGCCGGCACGGCGACGGTGTCGCCGGTCACCGGGATGTCCCGGCCGGTGGGCCCGACGGCGCGGACCACGAGCGTGGGCTGGGCGCGGTTGACGACCTCGGCCTCGGCGATGACCGTGACACCCCGGTGGACCCCGACGCCGACCCACAGGTTGCGGATGCCGGCCATGATCGACAGTTCGAGCCCGGGGGGCGCGACGAACAGCCGGGCGTCGGGCAGGTAGAAGCCCTGCCAGGCGCTCGGCATGGCCCGCGCCTCGGCCGGCACCCCGGCCAGGCCGGCGGTGCCGGACAGGTCGAGGACCGCGCTGCGGAAGGCGAAGCCGACGACCTCCTGCGGTCCGCACAGGGCGTAGGGCGGCTCCATGCGGACGAAGTCGTAGATCTGGTCCGGGGCGTCGGGCCCGGTCGACAGGGACAGCAGGTCGACGGCGACCGCCTGGCCCGCGAACTGCTGGACGCGGACCCGGATCCGGGGGACGACGAACCGGACGACGGCGTTGTCCGGGTCGAACACCAGGTGGCCGTCACCGTCGAGTTTGGCGCCGCGCAGGAAGGGCATCCGGACGTGCAGGGCGGGGACGGTGAGCAGCAGCCGCCAGCCGCCGTCGAGGTCGGCGCCGGACGCCGAGCGGTGCAACGAGAAGGTGCCGACGACGTGCGGGTCGGGGAACTCGAAGGGGGTGCCGCCGGTGCCGCTGCGGTCACCGAACGCGCCGGTGCCGGGGTCGAGGGACAGCGGTCCGGTGAGGTCGGCGTCGATGGTCCAGGTCTGCCAGGCGCCGTCCGCGTCGGACGTCTCGTCGGGGCCGGTCGCGGCTAGGGCGCTGAGGATCGGGCGCGCCCCGTCGAGTGCCCCGGCATTGCGCACCGAGCCGGGCAGGTCGTCCCAGAGCGACATGACTGGCCCCGCGGAGAGTCGAGATGATGCCGGATCGCGCCATCCAACCAGCACTCGTTCGCCGAGGGCAATGGTCCGGGTGGAGTTGTTACCTGAGGGCCGGGCTCAGGGCGCCTCGTCGGCCGAGCCCGAGACCGAGTCGTGCTCCCAGGCCGGGACCGCGCCCGCCGCCGGGCCCTCGGCCGAGACCGCGACCGAGCCCGCGACCGAGTCCGGGAGCGATGCGGAACTCGGGCCGGAGACCCCGACCGAGGCCCAGGCCGGTGGTCGGCGCGGTGGCCGGTAGTCGCGGCGCCAGAACGGCTGCTCCTGCGCGACCTGCCAGACCAGGTCCTGGGCGGCGGCGATCTCGGCGGCCTCGTCGGCGGCGGCACGCTCGACGACCAGGTCGAGCCGGTCCTCGATGTGGGTCCAGGTGGCGACGTCGTTGAGGACGCCCAGCCGGTCCTGGATCTCGCTGAGCAACTGCTCGTGCCGCTTGACCGACGCGCTGCGCGCCGGCCACAGGCCACCGAAGAACTGCGCCCCGTAGCGGACCTTCTTGCACTCGATGCGCACCCGGTGCCGCTCGTGCGCCGAGATCGCGGCCAGGTCGGCCCCGTGGGTGATGATGCGGTCGCGGCGTCGCTCCATCGCCCGGGCAGCCACCACCCGGGCGCTCCAGGTCGCGGTCGGCAGCACCTGGCGATAGCGGCGCGCGTCGAGCCAAGCGTCCAGCTCGGCCCGGACCTGGCGCCACTCGGGGGAGTGCAGGTGGCCGAGCGCCGCGGCATACGCCTGTTGCCGGGCACTTTCGAGCCGGGCCGCGCCCTCGGGGGGCAGGTCGGGGTGTCCCTCGCGGAAGACGTCGAGGTCGCGGGCCGGCCCGAAGGTCTGGGTCAGCACCCGCAGGGCGAGCTTGATCCGCAGCGCGTCCTCGTCGGCCCAGTGCACCTCGCGGCACAGCGAGAACAGCGAGCGCAGCCGCCGGTAGCCGACCCGGAACTGATGCAGCGCCTCGTGCGGCCCGTCGACGTGCAGCAGCGGCTCGTTCGCGTCGGAGTGCGCGAGGCAGGCGCGGGCGACGATCTCGAAGGCGCGCGCGCCGCTGATGCGGGGCGCCAGCTCGATGTCGGCAGCCTTGACGACGGCGTCCTTGGTCGGTCGCGGGGCGGCCGGGGCCAGGGTCATGCGGCTCATCCTCGCAGGTCAACGGCGCCGAACCCGGCAGCCGGCCCGGTGGGAAGTGTTGGCGCGCCGCTCAGTTGAGGTGCGAGGCGTCGGGAGGGGCGACGGGTCGCGCCGGGGCCAGCCGCAGCTCGGCGACCAGGCCGGCCTCGCGGTGGGCCACCTCGGTGACCTGCCGCAGCCGGTCCAGGGTGGTGCGGGCGGCCAGCAGGGACTGCTGCTCGGTCAGCGGCAGGCTGAGCGCCGCGGCCGCGGCATACGAGCAGGCGGTGGGCTCCTCGGGCAGCCGAATCGCCGGTGCCCCGACGGCCCGCCGGTATGCCGCGACCGCGGCTGCCGCGCTGCGCGTCGCCTCGGCGAGTCGGTCGGGTGCGCCCCCCGGCAGGTCCTCGACCCAGGTCACCAGGCCGGTCAGGTACGGGGTGCCGGCGGCCGGGTCGAGCCCCAGCAGCCGGAAGCGGCGCGCGCCGGTGAACTCGACGGCGTAGTGGCCCAGGCCCTCGCGGGACAGCGGGGTGACCTGCCCCAGCGTTGCGGCACAGCCGATCTCGTGCAGCTCGCGGGCGTTCTCCGGGCCGACCTCGTGGCCCCGCCGGATGGCGATGATCCCGACCTGACGAGGGTCGCCGTCGGAGGTGCGCAGGCGGTGCAGCAGCGCGACGTAGCGCGGCTCGAAGATGCGCAGCGGCAGCGCGGCACCCGGCATGAGCACCGTGCCGAGCGGGAAGAGCGGCAACGGCTGGGGGGCGGGCCGGCGGGGGTCACCCATCGACCCACCGTAGCCGGACCGGCTGGCCGGGGCGCAGCTGCGCGGCACGGTCGGCGGCGTGGTCGGTGAGCACGGCGACGACCGGGTAGCCGCCGGTCACCGGGTGGTCGGCAAGGAAGATCACCGGGCGGCCGTCCGGCGGCACCTGGACGGCGCCCCGGACCACTCCCTCGCTCGGCAGCTCCGCCCCGTGGCGCGCCGGATGGCGTTGCAGGACGGGGCCGTCCAGGCGCAGGCCGATCCGGTCGAGCTGCGCGGTGACGGCCCAGGCGGCCCGCGTCAGGACGGCCGGGTCGGCCAGCCAGTCGGTGCGCGGGCCGGGCAGCACCGTGAGGGTGACCCGGTCGGCCGACGGCGGGCACGCCGGGGCCGCGTCGACCACGGGCCAGGCCAGGGTGGCTGCCCCGATCGGCAGCACGTCGCCGGGCTGCACCGGTGGCGGCCCCAGCCCGGACAGGGTGTCGGTGGACCTCGAGCCGAGCACGGGCGGGACGTCGATGCCGCCGTGGATCGCCAGATAGGTGCGCAGGCCCGCCGGCGGCACTCCGAGACGCAACCGTTGACCGGGGGCCAGGAAGAACGGCGCGGCCGGACCGACCGGGCGGCCGTCCACGTCGGCCGGCGCGGGGGCGCCGGTCAGGCACCCGGTCAGCGGGTCCCGGGCCCGCAGCTGCAGGCCACCGAGCAGGACCTCCAGGGCGGCGCGGCCGGCCGGCTCGTCGAGCAGCCGTTGGCCCAGTTCGTAGGCCGCGCGGTCGGCCGCCCCGGAGCGGGTCACCCCGACGGCCGCGAAGCCCGGCCGGCCCCGGTCCTGGACGAGCACCTGCGCTCCGGTGGCGAGGACCTCGACGGACTTCACGGCGCCGGCGGGCGTCGGGCCGGCTCGCGGGCCGCCCATCAGCGCGCCACCGCGAAGCGGACGGTCAGCCCCGGGCGCAGCAGGGCGGGTGGGTCGCGCTCGACGTCCCACAGGACCAGGTCGGTGCGGCCCAGCAGTTGCCAGCCGCCGGGCGACGCGCGCGGGTAGATGCCGCTGTAGCTGCCGGCCAGGGCCACCGCCCCGGCCGGCACCCGGGTGTGGGGGGCCTGCCGGCGCGGCACCTGCAGCCTCGGGTCGCCGTCGACGAGGTAGGCGAATCCCGGTGCGAAGCCCCCGAATCCGACCCGCCACGGCGTGCCGGTGTGGGCGGCGACCACCTCGTCCCGGGTGAGCCCGAGCAGGTCGGCGACCGCCGCGAGGTCCGGCCCGTCGTAGACGACCGGGACGACGACCGCGGGGCCCTCCCGCGCGGGGACCGGCGCCAGCCCGCGCAGCACTCCGCCGAGCGCGTCGGCCAGGGCGCCCGCCCGGACCGGCCCGTCGGTGAGCAGCAGCAGCGTCTGCGCACCCGGCACGACGTCGATCACCCCGGCCCACGGCTGGGCGCCGGTCGACCGGGCCTGGGACACGGCCAGCTCCAGCGCCCACACGGCCGCCAGGTCGGGCAGCTCGACGAGCAGCGCGCGCTCCCCGGCGGGGCGGATCCGCGGGCCGGCTGCCGGCGCCGAGTCGGTCATGGCGGCAGCGCCGCGCGAAGTCATGGCGGCAGCGCCGCGAACGGCGCGATGGTCACGCCGGCGGAGGTCAGGCCGGCTCGCACCGCCCGGGCCAGGGCGACCGCCCCGGGGGTGTCGCCGTGAAGGCACACCGACGCGACGGGCACCCCGAGGTCGGTGCCGTCGACCGCGGTGAGCCGGCCGGTGGTGACCAGCCGGACGACGCGTTCGGCGACCTCGGCCGGGTCGTGCAGCACCGCGCCGGGGTCACGGCGGCTGACCAGGTCGCCGACCGCGGTGTAGGCCCGGTCGGCGAACGCCTCCGGCACGACGGTGAGACCCGCGGCGGCGGCGAGCGCGGCGAGGTGACCGCGCGGCATACCGAGGATCGGCAGGGCCGGGTCGTAGGCGGCGACCGCGGCCACCAGGGCGCGGGCGTGCGGCTCGTGGGCGAGCGTCGCGTGGTAGAGCGCCCCGTGCGCCTTGACGTAGGCGACCCGGCCGCCGGCCACCCGGGCCAGGCCGTCGAGCGCGCCGAGCTGGTAGAGCAGGTCGGCCCGTAACTCGTCCTCGGTGGCGTCGACGAACCGGCGGCCGAAGCCGGCCAGGTCGCGGTAGGACACCTGGGCGCCGACGCGCACCCCGGCGGCCACCGCAGCGGCACAGGCCCGTTGCAGGGTGAGCGGGTCGCCGGCGTGGAAGCCGCAGGCGATGTTGGCGCTGCTGACCAACTGCAGCAGCGCCGCGTCGTCGCCGAGCCGCCACGCGCCGAAGGACTCGCCGAGGTCGGCGTTGAGGTCGACCTGCATGGGATCGATTGTGCCCGTCGGGCGTCCGTTCACGGCGGCTGCGGCTCAGCTCGCCCGGGCGGCCTGCTGCGCCGTCGGCGCGGTTCACGGCACCGTGGGACAACGCCGACGGGCCGCGCCCTTGTGGGGTGCGGCCCGTCGGATGAAGCTCCACCGTCCGGGTGATGAACGGGGCAGATCGGGGGGGGTCTGCTCCGTCAACCGATGCGGTCGGCGGGTGGTGCTGGTGTTGCGGTTACTGCTGAACTGCTGGCTTGCTGAACTGCTGGGGGTGCGGACGGCTGCGGCGGTGATCGCGGGCCGGCTCGGGGGTTCCGACCGTGGATCGTGCCTGGGCTGCCAGCCCCGAAACCCACCGCCGCCATTCCGTGGCCGGTTTCGGGGAGAGCCGGCTGGCGCGCGAACGGTGAGGATGTTGCTGGTCTTGCTGTGTTGCTGGTACTGCTGTGTTTGCTGGTACTGCCGTGTTGCTGGTGTTGCTGGTACTGCGGTGTTGCACGGGGAGAAGAGACCTGCTGAGTGCCCGCAGACCGGGCCTTCCGGGTCGGGGTGGGCGATCCCGCCTGGCGCGCCGTGGTCTGACTATGAGACGGGGACCCCCACCGGTCATGACACGTCTTTCGCAACTATTTTTCGGCGGCCCCCGAACCCACCGCGGCGGTGCCGGTGACCGCCTGGTCCGCGGTCGCGGCATACCGCTGGACGAGCGCCTCCAAGTCGACCCCGGTGGTGCCCTTGAGCAGCGCCAGGGTCTGCACCAGGTTGTCGGTGACCTGCTTGGGCAGCGCGCCGGCACCCTCGGTGGAGACCACGGTCAGCTGGTCGATGGCCGCCATCGGCGCGGCGATCTCGCGGGCGACCTTGGGCAGCACCTCGACGAGCATCTGCAGGACGGCGGCCTCGTTGTAGCGGCTGTAGGCCTCGGCGCGCTTGTCCATGGCCTCGGCCTCGGCCTGCCCGGTGGCCAGGATCGCCGCGGCCTGGGCCGCGCCCTCGGCGCGCACCGCTTCGGCCTCGGCGGTGCGGCGGGCCTTCTCGGCAGCGCCGCGCTTCTCGCCCTCGATCGCCTCGGCCTCGGCCAGGGCGGTGCGTCGCAGCCGCTCGGCCTCACCGGTGAGCCGGGCCTTCTCGGCGTCGGCCTGGGCGGCGGCGATGGCGGCGGCCTTGCGGGCCTCCGCCTCGGCGATGGCTGCGTTGCGGGCGGCCTCGGCCTCCTGCTCGACCCGGTAGCGCGCCGCGTCGGCGGGGCGGCGCACCTGGGTGTCGAGTTGGCGCTCGGTCAGCGCGGCCTGGCGGACCGCGACCTTCTCCTGCTCGGTGAGGAGCGCCTGGTCCCGGTCGGCCTGGGCCAGCGGGCCGGCGGCCGCGGCCTGGGCTGCGGCGGCGTCGGTCTCGGCCTTGATCTCGGCCTGCTTGACCGCCCACTGCCGGTGGGCGATGGCGATCTCCTGCTCGGCGGCCAGCCGGGCCTGCTCGGCGGCCTGCCGGGCGTTGGCCTCGGCGATCGCCGCGGTCTGCCCGACCCGGGCGGCCTCGGGGCGACCGAGGTCGGACAGGTAGGTGCCGTCGTCGGTGATGTCCTGGATCTGGAAGGTGTCCAGGACCAGGCCCTGTCCGGTCAGCGAGGTCTCCGACTCGTCGGCCACCCGCTGGGCGAAGGCGGCCCGATCCCGGATGATCTGCTCGACGGTCAGCGACCCGACGATCGAGCGCAGCGAACCGGCCAGGGTCTCCTGGGTGAAGGTCTCGATCTCCTCCTGCTGGGTGAGGAAGCGCTGCGCCGCGGCCCGGATCGAGTCCTCGTTGCCGCCGACCTTGACGAGGGCGACGCCGTCGAGGTTGAGCTTGACCCCCTGCCCGGACACGGCGCCGCGGATCTGCACCATGATCCGCCGGCTGGACAGGTCGAGCACGTGCAGCCGTTGCACGAACGGCACGACGAACACGCCACCGCCCATGACGACCTTCTGCCCGGACAGGTCGGTGGAGATCTCGCCGGTCTCGACGTTGCGGACCTCCTTGCCCTTGCGTCCGGTGACGATGAACGCCTCGTTGGGCCCGGCGACCTTGTAGCGCGAGGCGATGAGCATGCCGACGAGCACGAGCAGCAGGACCAGGCCGATGACGGCGATGAGCACGACGGGGACCTCGTTGCCAGGCATGGGGGGCCTTTCGGTGGTTGGTTCGGGTGGGTGGGAGTTCGGCAGGTATGCCGCGGGCCGCGGCTGCCGCGGTCGGGTCACCCGGGCACCGGCCGGGTGCCGGCGGCGGGCCTGACGCGCGGCTGCTCGGCGGCCGGCTAGGCGAGCGGCACGTGATCCTGGGGGGTCTGCACCTGGCGGCGCACCGTGACCGCGGTCGGCGACAGCACGCCGGTGACGACCACCGCGGTGCCGGTGCGCAACGGTTCGTCGCACCGGGCGTGCAGCCGGGTGAGGTGCCCGGCGACCCGGATGTTGACGACCCCGAGACCCGCGTGCGGAATCTCCTCGACGACACTGCCGGGCCGGCCGGTCAGGTCTCCGGCGCGGATCGTCGCCGAGTCCTCGCCGCGCTGCAGGGTCCGGGTGAGGCCGCGAGCGGCATACCCCATGGCGGCGCCGGCGACCAGGCCGCCGCCGACCGCGAGCCCCTGGCTGCCGCTCGTGGCCAGGACGATGGCCCCGACGAAGCCGAGCGCGGACAGGAACGCCGCGACCACGGCCGTGGAGAAGAGGTCGTTGTCGAGGGCCCCGAAGAGGCCTTCGTGCAGGTCGCCGAAGACCAGCGACGCCACGAGCAGGACCAGGCCGACTCCCCCGATGACCAAGAACGCGGTGAGCACCCTGCCCCTCTCTGTCGATTCACTATGTGAGACGGTAGAGGTTGCCGTTCAGTTCCCGCATCGGCCGTTCGGGAGCACGATGACGGCAGCCGGTGCGGGGTCGGGCTCGGCGGGGGTCACGACGCGGCCGGGCGGCATACTCGGTCGGTATGCCGCCCGCTCCCCTCGTCGCCGTGCGGCCCGGCTGGTTGGGCTGGGCCTGGTGGCTCGCGGCGGTGTGCGTCTTCAGCGGGTGGTTCGTCGTGGTGGACCGGGACGCGAGCATCGGCTTGGCGATCCTCACGACGATCGGCGCGATGGCCGGCTACGGCCTGCTGGCCGGCGTCGCGCTGGCCCGGGCGCCGGACGCCCGGCCGCGGCTCGTGCTGCACGTCATCGGGGCGTGGGTGGCGGGAGCGGCAGCCTTCCCGTGGTCCCTGGAGCACGGTCGATCGCCGGACTGGTCCTTCTTCGGCGCGACGTCGTTCGTGCTCGCCCTGGGGGTGGCCGCGCTGCTGGCCGGCCGGGCCATCGGTGGCGTGCTGGGGCGACCCTGATCGGCGGCCGGCCCGTCGGCGCCCGCCCGGCTATCGCTTCGGCCTGGGGACCCAACGGCCGGTCCGGCTCGCCACCCGGCCGGGCCCCGACGCCGCTCGCGGGATTCCCGTCGGGCCGCTGCTCGTCCGGCCGACGACAGACTTCGGCGGGGTCTGACCCGGCGGTGGGCGGGCTCGCCCGAGGGGCTGATGCGGCTGCCGGGGGGCGGCGGATAGGTTGCGCTGGTGCAGGGGAGTCGGTGGCCGGGCGAGCACGTCGAGTCGCTCAGCCCCGACGCGTCGTCGACCACCGCCGCGCGCAAGCTCGCCGGGGCGGGCGGGTGGTCCGGCGAGGGCTGCACCGAGCGGGCCGTCTGGGGCCAGGCCCAGGGCAGCGGCCGGCAGCCCTACCGGACGACGGTCGACCTGGCCGGCCCGGCCTACCACTGCTCGGGCCCGAGCCGGAAATTCCCGTGCAAGCACGCTCTGGCGCTGCTGCTGCGTTGGTCGGCGGGCCGGGTGCCGGACGCCGACCGGCCACCTGACTTCGCGGCGACCTGGCTGGAGGGCCGCGCCGACCGGGCCGAGCAGGCCACGGCGCGGACCGCCGGCCGGGTGACCGC
>CAZYHR010000008.1:0-47303 GCA_964647395.1 uncultured Intrasporangiaceae bacterium
GGTCTGGTTGGGTATTTCCCACCCGAAGTGCCACATTCACTCAGACACACGTCAGGCACCTACCGCTCCGTGCCAGACCTCAACGCGAAGATCCGCGCCTACATCACCGGCTGGAACGACCGATCCCACCCCTTCGTGTGGACCAAGACCGCCGACCAGATCCTCAAGAAAGCAAACCGGCAACAGACTTCAAACGCGGGGCACTAGGGCGCCTGCTCCTGGGCGTGTTGCGGCCCGACGATCGCGAACCAGCCGCCCTGCGGGTCCCGCGCCACCGCGATGTAGACCCCGCCGGGCACCTCGATCGGCCCGTGCTGCACCGACCCCCCGGCCGCCGTGATGCGGTCGACGCCGGCGGTGAGGTCGGTGACCCCGAAGTAGATCAGCCACGCCGGCACCGGCGCGTCGCCGACGCCCATGACGGCCCCGATCTGCCGACCCAGACGCTCGACGATCTGATAGGGGCCGGACTCGCCCATGTCCATCGTCTCGCCGCGGCTCCACGCGAACAGACCGGAGTAGAAGGCGATCGCGGCCGAGATGTCGACGGTCATCAGCTCGTGCCAGTTGCCGTGGCCCGGCAGGTCCTGGTCGAAGGCCGAAGCCCCGGGGTCGTCCTGCTCCATCGGCTCGGGCTGCAGCACCCCGAAGACGGCCCCTTGCGGATCGGCGCACACGGCGAACCGGCCGGTTCCCGGGACGTCGGTCGGCTCGACCAGGGTGCGGCCACCCGCAGCCGTGATCTCCGAGACCGTGGCGTCGCAATGGTCGCACCCGAAATAGGTCAACCAGCTCGGCGGCGGCGAGCCGGCCTCCTCGGCGGTCGTGATCCCGGCGACCAGCGCGCCGTCGGCCGCCCGGGCCAGCGTGTAGGACATGCCGGGCATCCCCGAGTCCTCGAAACTCCAACCCAGCACGCTGCCGTAGAAGGCGGCGGCCGCTTCGATGTCCGTCGTGGCCAGCTCGTACCAGCAGGGCCGCCCCTGGTCGGTGGTCGTCATGTCCGGCTCCTTCCGGGTCCCGGCGAGACTCTCGTCTACCTGCGAGGCTAACCCGGCGACCGCGCCGCTGCGACCCGAAGGGTCTGCCGCACCTGGCCCAGACGTCCTCGCTGCTCTGGTCGTTGCTCTTGGTCGTTGCCCTGGTCGTGGCTCTGGCTCGCGCTCCTGGAAGAGTCGCGCCCCGAGAAGGGTCGCGCCCCTAGAAGACCGGCCGACCGCCGGTCACGCCGAGGACGGTGCCCGAGACGTAACTTGCCTCGTCGGAGGCCAGGAAGACGAAGGCCGCCGCAACCTCGACCGGATGCCCCGCCCGCCCAGCGGGGTGTCCGAGCCGAAACCTTCGACCTTCTCGGCGCTCATCGTCGAGGGGATCAGGGGCGTCCAGATCGGGCCGGGGGCAACTGCGTTGACCCGGATGCCGCGCGGACCGAGGTCGCCCGCGAGGTTGACGACGAGGTTGTTCAGCGCCGCCTTGGTCGCGGCATAGTCGAGCAGGTGGTCGGACGGCGAATAGGCCTGGATCGACGTCGTGACCAGCACACAACCACCACCCGCCAACTGCTCGGCCAACGCCTGCACCAGCCAGAACGGCGAGAAGACGTTGGTGGCGAAGGTGCGCTCGATCTGCTGCCTCGGGAACTGCTCCAGACCGTCGTACGCCATCTGATACCCGGCGTTGCACACCAACACGTCGAGACCCCCGAGCCGGGCGACGGCCTCGCGCGCGAGGGACTGATTGGCGCTGTAGGTGCGCAGATCTCCGGGCAGCAGCACACAGGTCCCGCCGGCCTCCTCGATGATCCGAGCGGTCTGCCGGGCGTCGTCCCGCTCCTGTGGCAGGTGACCGATCGCGACGGTGGCGCCTTTCGGCGGCATACGTGACCGCGATGGCCCGGCCGATGCCGGAGTCGCCGCCGGTGACCAGAGCCCGCTTGCCGACGAGCCGTCCGCGAGCCGTCCAGGACCGCTCCCCGTGTTCGGCCCGCGGTGTCAACTCGGCCTCGGTGCCCGGCCAGTCCTGTTGCTGGGCGGGGATCTGATCTAGCTTGGCGTTCTTGGCCGGCGTCATAGGTGCAGCGTTACCCCCGGATCGGCCAGGTATGCCGCACCACGAGAAAGCCGGCTGGACTCGGCCGGCGGGTCGGCGGGCGCGAACGTCGGAAAAGATCCGCGACCGGTGTCGAAGAACGGCCAGCGGCTCCGACGTCACGGTGTCAACCCAGCACGGGTCAGCCGACCCGAGCGCCGACCGGTTCGGCGCCCGACCCACGGAGGGCGCAGACCGACTGGCTGCAGATCCTCGCCCTCTACGACCTGCTGGGTCAGTTCGACTCCGGCCCGATGGTCCAGGTCAGCCGGGCCGTCGCCGTCGCCCGGGTGCACGGGCCCGCCGCCGGCCTGCGGGCGCTCGACGAGGCCGAGCGGTCGCCCGCCCTGTCCCGGTCGCACCGGGTCGCCGCCGTGCGGGCCCACCTGCTGCAGGAGATCGGGGACCGGCCCGGCGCGGCCGCGGCATACCGGGCCGCCGCCCGGGCCACCCGCTCCGAGCCCGAACGGCGCCACCTGCTCGCGCGGGCGGCCCGGGTCGAGAGGTCGTGACGGGCGGGCCGGCACGGTGTGCTCGCCCATGCCGACGACCAGGTCGTCGATGCGGGCTGCTCCGGCCGTCGTGGGGCGAATCGGACAGCAGCGGCACGGTCGACGGGCCTGGTGGCCCAGTGCT
Source organism: uncultured Intrasporangiaceae bacterium (assembly GCA_964647395.1). Classification (GTDB taxonomy): domain Bacteria; phylum Actinomycetota; class Actinomycetes; order Actinomycetales; family Dermatophilaceae; genus Phosphoribacter. The sequence continues at coordinate 2,725 of CAZYHR010000008.1, forward strand.
CAGGACTGCACCAGGGCCGCCTGTAGCTGTGCGGCGAGCCAGGTCTCATAGGCGCGCGAGGTCCACCCGCAACGGCGCACCAGGCGGTCGTAGATCTCCGGCGAGTTGAGCGTCCACGCCATGTCGACCGCGCGCTGCAGCGGCACCTTGCGCGGCAGGCCGTAGGTGTCGCGAAGCCGGGTCATCGCGTTCGTCGTGCCGATCCGGCGCTCCTGCTCCACCGTGTCGACGAAGGCTCGGGCACCGGCATCGCCGGCTCCCGGCGCGCTGACCGCCCCGATGATCGGCGCGACCCGCTCGTAGACCAGCCGGCACCACGCGGCATAGCGCTGCAGGTAGGCCGAGGCGTCCGGTGCCGTGAGCATGGCTCGGAAGGCCGGCCGTTCGCTCATCGGCACCGGCGCGTCGTCGCCCGCGAGGGTGACGTCGTAGCACGCCTTGAGCACCTCCGCCTTGCCACCGATCGAGTTGTAGATCGTCTGCGGGCTGACGCCCGCCGCCTGAGCCAGCGCGGCGACGGTCAGGGCGGCATACCCACCTTCGGTGAGAAGTCGGTAGGCCGCCGCGAGGATGCGCGACCGGGTCTCCCGGGCCGCCTCCTCGCGCGCGGGGCTGTCGTAGCTGCGTCTTGCCACCGGACCACCCAATCCGTTAGAGTGTCATTCCATTGGAACGTCTATCCATTGGAATTTCTATCCATTGGAACTTCTATCCACTGAAAGAAGGCTATCTCATGAGCGACACGAAGCAGCCGGGCGGCAACCCGGCTCTCCCGGCGGCGATGCGGGTCCTGGACGCGATCAACAGCGGCGACCTCGGCTGCCTGCCGGAGTGCGTCACCGCCGACTTCGTCGACCACGGCTCGCCACTGCCGATCCCGCCGGGGCCGGAGGGCTACGCCCAGATCCTCACCTTCGTCACTCAGGTGCTGCGGATCCGCTACGAGGTCGAGGAGGTCATCCAGACCCCCGACCGCATCGTGCTGCGCGCGACCGCGCACGGGGTCGGGGCGGCGGCCTTCCACGGTCCGCAGGCCGAGGGCCGGCCCTACACGATGTCGACCCTGCACGTCTACCGCACCGAGGGCGACCGACTCGCCGAGCACTGGGGGGTGCGCGACGAGGTCGGCGCGATGCGGCAACTGGGAGTGCTGCCCGCGCCGGCCCCGGCCTAGCCCTGGGTGCGGTCGGGCCTACGGCAGGACGGCGGCCCGCTCGATGCACGCGTTGGCGCTCACGAATGATCAGCCGAACTGCACCCCGGCGTGCATCTCCCACACGAGGATCTCGGCGGCCTCGGTCGCGGTGACCCGCTGGCCACCGGTGGCGGTGAACCGCACGGCGTCGCCGGTGTCGAGCCGGCCGGCGCCCTCGAGGTCGACGACGCCCCGCGGGACGAACAGGTGCAGATAGGGCGCCTCGGGCAGGTCGACGGACTGGCCGGGCTGCAGGCGGGCGGCGTGCAGCGCGGCATACCGGTTCTTGATCCGGATGGCGGCCTCGTCGGCGTAGCGGTCCAGGCCGGTCGCCACGACGGCCAGCCGGCCGTCGAGCTCGGCCGGGGCGATCTCGAGTTGCTCGTAGCCCGGGGCGATGCCGTTCTCGTCGGGCAGCACCCACATCTGCACGAAGTGGACCGGGTCGGTGTGCGCGTCGTGGGTCGGGTCGTGCCGCCAGGAGTCGTTCTTCTCCGAGTGCAGGATGCCGGTGCCGGCGCTCATCCGTTGGGCCAGGCCGGGATAGATGATGCCGTTGTGGCCCTCGGAGTCCTGGTGCACGAGCGAGCCCCGCAGCACCCAGGTGACGATCTCCATGTCCCGGTGGGGATGGGTCTCGAAGCCTGTGCCCGGCGCGACGACGTCGTCGTTGTTGACCAGCAGCAGCCCGTGGTGGGTGTTGCGCGGGTCGCGGTGGGTGCCGAAGGCGAACGAGTGCTTGGAGTCCAGCCAGTCGATCCGGGTGACGAAGCGGTCGGCCGCGCGGCGGACGTCGATCGTCGGGGTGCGGGTCGCGGCGGACATCGGCTCTCCTGAGCTGGTGGGGGTCGGTCGACGGGGGTCGCCTCGCTGACGACAACTTAGTTGAAGTTTAAACTATTCCGCCGGGCCGCTCAACGCCTCGCGGTCGGCGGGGCCGTTTCGAGCAGCGATTCGGGGGAACGAGTGGCCACATGACGGCGCCGATCCCACGACTGCCGGTGGCGGCCGTGCGTCGAGTCGTCCAGACCGTGCTGCCCACGCGCCACGGTACCTTCCGGTTGAGCGGCTACCTCGGCGCCGACGGCACCGAGCACCTCGCCCTGTCGATGGGCATCGACGACGGGCGCCCCACACCGGCGCCCCCGCTGGTCCGGCTGCACTCGGAGTGCCTCACCGGCGACGCGCTCGGCTCGTGGCGCTGCGACTGCGGCACCCAGCTCGAAGCCGCGCTGGCCCGGATCGCGGCCGACCGGATCGGCGTGCTGGTCTACGTCCGCGGACACGAGGGTCGCGGGATCGGGCTGCTCGAAAAGCTCAAGGCGTATCGGCTCCAGGACGATGGGGTCGACACCGTCGAGGCCAACCTCGCCCTCGGGCATCCCCAGGATGCCCGCGAATACAGCCAGGCCGCAGCGATTCTCGTGGACCTTGGGCTGGACCGCATCCGTCTGATGAGCTCCAATCCGGCCAAGGAGACCGCGCTGCGGGCGCTCGGCATCGACGTGGTGGAACGCACCGGCATGTTCGTCCCCGAGCGGGGACCCGACGTCGGCTACCTGCGCACCAAGCGCCGGCGGATGGGTCACGACGTGCCACCGGCCCGGCCCGGCTGGGCCTGGCAGGAGCTGCTGGCCGGGCGGGTGCCGGTGTCGGTGCACTCCGCCGAGGACGCCGAGTTGGTCGCCCGCTACGGCCCCCTGGTGGCGCAGGGACCTCACCTGGTCATCGCCCAGATGGCGCAGAGCCTGGACGGTTTCATCGCCACCCGCAGCGGCGACGGGGCCGGGCTGTCCGGGCCGGAGGACCACGTCCACCTGCACCGGCTGCGGGCCCTGGCCGACGCCGTCGTCGTCGGCGTCGGCACCGTCCTGGCCGACGACCCGCGGCTGACGGTGCGCGAGACGGTCGGCCCGCACCCCGTTCGGGTGGTCATCGACCCGGCCGCCCGGACCCCGGCGTCGGCCGCGGTGCTCTCGGATCACCGCGCGCCGACCCTGTGGCTGGTCGACGACGGGTCGGGGCCGCCCCCGGTGGGGGAGCACGTGCAGATCGTCCGGCTCGCCGCGCCGGGCTTCGCCCCGGAGCGCTTGACGGCCCTGTTGCGCGGGCGGGGCCTGTCCCGGATCCTCGTCGAGGGCGGTGGGCGCACGGTGAGCCGCTTCCTCGCCGACGGGTGCCTCGACCGGCTCTACGTCACGACCGTGCCGGTGCTGCTCGGCGACGGCGTGCCCGGCGTTCGAGCCCCGTCCGCGCGACAGGTCTGCGAGGCGCCGAGGTTTCCGGTGCGCCGCTTCTCGTTAGGGGACGACACGTGCACGGAGCTCGTCCTGCGCCGACCGGCAGGCGTCGGCGATGGCCTGGGCGGTCGAGCACCATGAGGGCAGCCCTCGCCGGGCCGCCATGGCCGCCTCCCGCCAGCGCTGCCGCACCTCGGGGACGCTGAGGAAGGCCCGCAGCAGCACCGCGAGCTCCACCGGACCGTCCGTCGCGACCGCCTGGCCGGCCAGGGCCCCACCGGCCAGCAGCGCCTCCTCGGCTCCGGTGCCCCGACCGACGATGGCCGGTATGCCGCGCGCGGTCGCCTCGGTGACCGTCAGCCCGTAGGTCTCCGGGACGCCGAGGCTGAGCACCAGGTCCGCGCCGGCCAGCAGCCGACCCCGGGCCGCGACATCCACGGGCGGCTCGACACTCGCGCGACCGCCCAGCTGCTGGCACGCCCGGGCCAGCCGGACGGCATACCCGCCGTCGACCACCGGCCCGACGACGCGCAGGACGAAGTCGAGGTCACGACAGGCCCGGGCCGCCTGCACGGCCAGCGCCTGGTTCTTCAACGGTCCGATGGCGCCCAACTGGACGATGACCGGAGGCTCGTGCACCACGGCGAGCGGCGCCGAATCCACGCCTGGTGCGGCGACGACCAGATCGCTTCTGCCGTAACGGGACCGCAGGTCGGCGGCCGCCCAATGACTGGGCACGACGACCCGGGTGGCCGCCAGCACGGCGTCCGCCTCCAGGGGGGCCAGCCGCTCGCGCTGCCGGCGGCTCAGGCTGCTGTCCGCGGACCGCGGCAGATGCATGATGAGCACCACGGCACGGCCCTGGTCGCGGGCCCGGCGGATCAGCCCAGGGTGCTCGGAGCCGATCAGGGCGTCGACCAGGGTGACCTCGTGCTCGCGCAGGACCCCCTCCAGCAGGCGCGGCGCGGTCGGGCTGGGATGGCGCAGCCGGACCACGTCCAGCGCGGGTGCCGCGGCCGGCCAGGCTCCCGCGACCCGGTCGTCATAGACGGTGCCGCCGGAGGGTCGCCCGAGGTCGGGGATGACGAAGCCGACGGCGCGGCTCGCGGACCGCTTCATGACGCCAGCTCGACCCGGTAGGCGCCCCAGGCGTCCGGATGCTCCCGCAGCAGGACCTCGAGCGCAGTGATGCCGGCGAGATCCATGGTCGCGCAGAGCCGTTCGGCGACGTGTTGGGCCAGCCGCTCGGTCGTGGTCAGGATGCCCCGGAACTGCTCGAGGTCATCGAGGTTGCGGTAGTCCAGCGGCGCGAGCACGGCCCGCAGCCGGGTCGTCGCCTCGCCGATGTCGACGACCACGGCGTGCTCGTCCAGAGCAGGGCGCTCGAAGGTCACCTCGACGACGAACGTCGCACCGTGCAGTCCCGCGGCCGGACCGAAGAAGGGGTCGGGCAGGCTGTGGGCGACCATCATCCGGTCTCGGACGGTGAGGCGGAACATGTCACTCCTCCAGGTCGGAGCCGGCGTAGGACACCACCTGGCACAGCACCTCGGGGCGTCCCTCGGCCAGCGAGGCGATGACTGCGGGCAGGTCGGCAAAGGCCACGTCGGGTGCGAGCAGGGCGTCGAAGCGTGGGTCGGACAACGCCTCAAGGGCCAGGGCGAGCCGGTCGGCCGGCGTGCGCCGGCCCCGCCGGGACGCACTGACCGCACCGACCTGGCTGGCCCGCAGGGTGAGCCGACGGTGGTGGAACGCCAGGCCGAGCGGGACCGGTGGCCGGTCCTGGCCGAACCAGGACAGCTCGATGAGTTCGCCCTCCTCGCCGAGCAGTCCGAGGCCGGTCGCCAGTCCCTCGGCGGTCGCGGAGGAGTGAAAGACGAGGTCGCAATCGCCCTGGGCTGCCGCAGGATCGACGGCGGACAGGCCGAGCAGGCCGGTCAGCAGCCGCCGTTCGGGGAGCGGCTCGACGACCTCCAGTCGCTGCACCGGATGTCGGGCGAGCAGCAGGGCCAGGCACAGACCCACCATCCCCGCACCCACCACCGCCACGCGGTCGCCGATCCGCGGTGCGCCGTCCCAGATGGCGTTGATGGCGGTCTCCGCCGTGCCGGCCAGCACCGCGCGCCGGGTCGGCACGCAGTCCGGCACCGCGGCGACGTCGGCGGCCGGCACGACGAACCAGTCCTGGTGCGGATGCAGGCAGAAGACCCGTCGGCCCAGCAGCCGCGCCGGTCCCTGTTCGACGACGCCGACCGCGAGGTAGCCGTACTTCACCGGGTCCGGGAGGGCACCGACCTGGTGCGGTGCCCGCATCACGCCGGCGACCTCCAGCGGCACCTGGTGGCGGTGGACCAGCAGTTCGGTGCCCCTGCTCACCCCCGAGCGGAGCGTGCGGACCAGGACCTGTTGCGGCTCGGGCGCCGGTAGCCGCTCGGACCGGATCTCGCCCTGGCCCGGGCCGGTGGTCCAGTAGGCCCGCGCCAGCGCCGGGGCAACCCGTCGGCCCCCGTCACGACCAGTCCGGCTGACGCCCATCAGCGGGCGCGGTCGTCGAGCATGGCATCGTCCTGTCTGTCACCCAGTGGTGCACTACCCGGCACCCGCGGGGGCAAACTCCCGGGGGTAGCAGCCGAGGCTCGCCGCGCGGGGGACCATCGCCGCCTTGCCCGGTCCCGGCTCATCGGCGACAGTGGGACCGACCGTCTGGTGCGGGCGGCATACCGTCAAGGAGGATCCACATGGACATCACCGAGGTGATCCTGCAGCAGCACGCCGAGCAGCGCCGGATGTTCACCTACCTCGAGGAATGGCCACGCCACGACGTCGACGGGCTGGCCTCCGTGTGGCGCCGGCTGGCCATCCTGCTCGAGGTGCACGCCGAGGCCGAGGAGCGCTTCTTCTATCACCCGCTCGGCCGGGTGGGTCGCGGCGCCGGTGACGCCCCGAGCGCCGCCGAGGCGATCGTCGACGCGATCCGGGACCACAACGAGATCCGCGCCGCCATCCGCAAGGCCGCGGCCAGCGAGCCCGGCAGCAAGCAGTGGTGGGAGGCCGTCACGGAGGCCAACGTCGCCAACAGCGACCACATGGCCGAGGAGGAGCGGCAGGACCTCACCGACTTCCGGCAGGAGGCGAGCCTGGAGTGGCGTCATGACCTGGCCGTGCAGTTCGTGCGCTTCGAGGCGCAGCACTGGGCCACCGGGGTCACTCCGGTCGACAAGGACCCCGACGACTTCGTGCCCAGCGACTGAGCGCCGCGACCCGCGGTGCCGAGCGTCAGAGCTGCCGCAACTGCTCGGCGGTCAGGTCGGCCAGCCCGAGCGAGGCCAAGGTGCGCCCGGGCTGGGCGCGCAGGTCCTGGCCGAGCACGACCGAGGTGATCTCGATGACGGCGTCCATGACCGGGGTGGGCACGCCGACCCGGTCGGCGAGCTCGACGAAGAACAGCATGCTGAAGCCGACGTCCTCGGTCAGGTAGCGGTGGTCGAGCGTGCCCTGGGCGCCGATGCCGAGGAAGCCGGGGGCGGTCGAGTAGCCGGTCGTGTAGTTGTCCTCGAGCATGTAGCCCTGCAGGACGCCCAGCGCCGGCTCGGAGAGCACCTCGGCGCCGAGGGCCCGGCCGATCGCCAGCCGCTCCGCGTCGACCCCGGCCATCAGCCGCCCCACGCCGGGGGTGACCCCCTCCTCGTAGAAGGCGAAGGCGCCGCCGGTCCGCTCGATGAGCGCGGCGTTGAGCAGGGTCACCGCGGGATGGATGACCGGGTTGCCGTTCTGCAGGGTGGTCTGGAAGACGCTGTGCGCGCCGGCGAGCCGCGGATAGACCTGCTGCAGGGCGGCGACGACCTGCGCAGTCTCGGAGCGGGGCAGCGCGGCGGCGAAGACCCCCGCGTCGAGACGATGGAAGACGTTGATCTGCTGATCGCCGGTGGCCCGGACGGCATACGGCAGGGTGCTGGTCTCCGCGACGACGATCGAGTGGTCGTCGAGCCCGAGTCCGGCGGCGTGCTTGAACGCCACGCTGCCCAGGCACGAGGACGGGCAGACGACCACGGCCGTGCCGGGGCGCAGGTGAGGTGCGGCCGCGATCGCCAGGGGTGGGGTGGCGTAGGCCGGACCGACGACGAAGGCCAACTCGGCGTCCCGCACCCCGGTCGCCATGTCGGTGCCGGCATAGGCGATCGGCGCGGTGCCCTCGAGCACGCCGGTGCTGGTGATGCCGCCCGCGGCGGCCACCGCCGTGGCGTTCCTGGAGTAGTCCGGCAACGACACCAGCCGGACCTCGTGCCCGTGGCTGGCCCAGTCATAGGCGACAGCGAGGGCACCGTTTCCGGAGCCAAGGACGGCAACACGCATGGGGCTCACCTCGGATCAGACCGGCCCGGCCCGGTGGCGATGGGCGCGCTGGGAGCCTAGCCGGAGCCGGGCGCGTCAGCCCAGCCGGAGGCGACGCTGTCCACGGGGTGGATGGGCGCCGTCAGCGCGGGTTGGCCCCGCCCGGTTGGCGCATCGCCAGCGAGCCGACCAAGCCGATGATCGCTGCCGCGGCCGCGAGCAGATAGCTGGATCCGAAGTCGCCGGTGCGCTCGCCGAGGACCCCCGCGATGGCCGGGCCCGCCGCCTGGCCGATGCCGAAGAACACGGTCAGGGCACCCAGCGCCTTGATGGCTTGCTCGGGGGGCATGTAGTCGCCCGCCGTGGCACCCATGATCCCGGGCACGCTCCAAGCGCAGATGCCGAAGAGGAACACCGAGACGTAGAGCATCGGGCCGGGCAGGTGCAACCCGACGATGAGGAACGAGACGGCCTGCAGCCCGAAGACGGTGGCCAGGCCGAGCTTGCGGCCGACCCGGTCGGAGAAGGCGCCGAAGAGGCTGCAGAAGAGCGAGAGGAAGCCGATGATCGCCCAGATGCGGCCGGCCGAGGTCTCCGCGATGCCCCGCTCGCGCACCAGCGAGGTGACGATGAACGTCGCGTAGATGGCGTAGCTGAAGCCGTACATCGAGTAGATGAGCCCGAGCCGCAGCGTGGTGCGCCGCTGCTCCTGCACCGAGATCGGTTCGGGCACGACGGCGTCCCGGACCGGGTGCCCGGCGGCGGTGAGCCCGACGTCGGCGGGGTTGTTGCGCAACAGCACGAGCGCGACGACCGCCACGACGGCGATGACTGCGGCCATGACCCGCCAGCTGACCCGCCAGCCGTCGGTCGGGCCGACGGAGCCGTTGACGGCCGGCACGAGCAGACCGCTGATGACCAGGCCCAGGCCGATGCCGGCCACGACCAGGCCCGCGGCCCAGCCGCGCATGCTGCGCATGAACCACCGGGCGACCATGCCGACCATGGCGACGTTCGCGCTGCCGCTGCCCAGCCCGGTGAAGGTGAAGCAGATCAGCATCGCCCAGAAGCCGCCCGCCGCGCTGACCGCGAGCAACGACACGGTGATGACCGACAGCGCCGCGGCGACGACGGCCCGTGGGCCCCACCGCTGGGTCAGCAGCCCCGAACCGGACGCGCCGAGGAGGTAGCCGCCGAAGTTGCTCGTGCTGATCCAGCCCATCTGCTCGTAGCTCAGCCCGAGCGCGGCCTGCATGGACGGCAGCAGCATCCCCAGCGCGAAGCGGGCGAGGCCGAGCACCGCCATCGATACGACGATGCCGACGCCGACGATCACCCACCCGTAGTGGACGCGACCCCGCTGTTCCTGCACTCGGGGAACCTACCAAAGTCCGCCGCCGCCGCACCGGGTTGCCGCAGTGCCGGTTTCGGCGCCGGCCAGCCGGCCGCGGCCGTCCCGCGGGCCCATCGTCCGCGCTGCCCAGGGCCCGCCTGTCGTAGGGTCGAACTGCTCGAACTCCGCGGCTCGAACCACGCGGCTCGAACCACGCGGCTCGAACTATGCGGTCGAACTACGCGGCACGAGAACGGAGCAAGGATGGCCCCCACGTCAGCGACCGACATCCTGCGGGACGCCTTCGGCCGGATCCACGAGGACCTGCCCGGGCTGCTCGACGGCCTCGACGGCGACGACCTGCTGTGGCGGCCCGACCCCGGTGCCAATTCGATCGGGTGGCTCGCGTGGCACCTGACCCGTGTCCAGGACGACCAGGTCTGCGACGTCGGCGAGGTCGAGCAGGTCTGGACCGCGCACGGATTCGCCGACCGCTTCGAGTTGCCCTATCCGGTCGAGGAGCACGGTTACGGGCAGGACAGCGCCGCCGTGGGCGCCTTCTCGGTGACCGATCCCGAGCTGCTCACGCTCTATCAGCACGCGGTCTACGCGCAGACCCTGGCCGTCCTGGACGAGTTGGACGACGCGGCCTACGCGCGGATCGTCGACGAGCGCTGGGACCCGCCGGTGACCGCCGCCGTGCGCCTGGTGTCGGTGGTCAACGACTGCGCGCAGCACCTCGGGCAGATCGGCTACCTGCGGGGCATGCTGCGTCGACGTTGAGGGCCGGGCGGCACCGGCGGGAACGCCGCGCGCGGCGGTACCGTCCCACTGCCGACCGCGTCGCCGCACCACCTGTGGCCCGAACCCGGAGAGCCGTATGCCGCACGATCCGACCCGACCCCGCACCGCCTCGACGCCCGAGGACGACGAGTCGCTCTTCCCGGTGCTCACCGAGCGGGGGCTGCTGCCCTTCGCGCAGCGTCGGCGGCCGCCCGGCGCGCTGCTGTGGCGGGTGGTCGGCGCGCTGGTGTGGACGGGCTTCTGCGGCTGGGCCTGGCTCGCCGCGGGCAGCGGGCCGGTGCGCTCCTGGGGGCCGGACCTCGGGGTCTGGTGGGTGCTGCTCGTGGGGCTGGTCTGGGCGGGGGGCCTGTGGTTCGCGTATGCCGCCGGCCGGGACCGGACGGTCGGGCCCGCCGACGGCTACTTGGCCCAACTGGAGCCGGCGACCTATCAGGCGCTGCACGACTACGTGGCCACCCCGGCGGCGCACCCGCAGGTCCGCCGCGCCGAGCTCGTCGCGGCCTGGGCCCGGCTGGTCCGGTCGGTGGACCGGGTGCGCGCGGCCCAGGCGGGCCGGCCCGACGCGGTCGGGCCGGCGCACGCCGAGCTCTCGGCCGCCCGGCGGGCGGTCGAGGCGGCGCTGGGGCTGGGCTCCGCGCGCGAGTGAACAGCGCGCGAGTGCGCAGCGCGCGAGTGCGCAGCGCGCGAGTGCGCAGCGCATGAGTGAGCAGCTGAGTGAGCAGCGCAGGCCGAGCGACCGGGTCAGTGCGCGAGCTTGAGCCCGACGACGCCGGCGACGATCATCGCGAGCAGCACGAGCTTGACCACGGAGACCGGCTCCTGACCGGTGGCCATGGCATAGGCGACGGTGAGGGTGGCCCCGATGCCGACCCACACGGCATACGCCGTGCCGACCGGCAGCCCGCGCATCGCGTAGGCGAGCCCACCCATGCTCAGCACCAGGGCGACGGCGAAGAGGACCGACGGCCCCAGGCGGCTGAACCCCGCACTGTGGGACAGCGCTGTCGCCCAGACGGCCTCAAGGACACCGGAGATCACCAGGACGAGCCAGTGCATGACGAGCCTCCATGGGCCGTCTTGTCGCGAGCCGGGTACGGCACCCCTCGTCCGGGGCCCGCCGATCGCGGGCCTGGGCCACATGGTCCCACCGAAGTTCGCGACCTGGCAATCCTTGCTCCAGGCTGGTGGCGGCTGCGCCGGCCTCAGTCCGGATCGCCGGTCGTGGTGGCCGGCCCGTCCCGACTCACCGACGCGGCGTGCCGGGAGATCGCCGCGACCGCCTCGTCGAGCCGGGCGGCGTCGGTGCGGTGGTTGAGGATGGCGATCCGCCCGACGTAGCGGTCGTCGACGACGGTGCTGGACAGAAAGACCCGACCCTGCTCGTTGACCCGGTGGATCACCTCGGCGGTGAGCCGGTCGCCCTCGTGCGGGTCGTCGTGCGCGACCCGCCAACCGATGACGGTGAGGTCCGGCTCCGGCCCCCACAACTGCACCCGCGGGTCGGCGGCGAGCGCGGCGTGGGCCCGGGCGGCCAGGTCGAGCTTCTCGTCGAGGCAGGCGCGGAAGGCGCCGACGCCGTGCAACTGCAGGGGCAGCCACATCCGTAGCCCGCGCACCTCGCGGGTCAGCTCGATGGACAGGTCGGCGAAGTCCGGCACCCCGACGGCCTGCAGCTCCTGCAGGTAGTGCGCGGACCCGCCGGTGTGGCCGGCGCGCAGGGCGCCGACCGAGCGGACCAGCAGGCAGGCGGTGCCGAAGGGCAGGAAGAGCCCCTTGTGGGCGTCCAGGACGATCGAGTCGGCCCGCTCGATGCCGGCGAATCTCGCGCGGCCGCGCTCGGTGAGCTGGAAGAACCCGCCGTATGCCGCGTCGACGTGCAGCCACAGCCCTTCGGCGGCGGCGACGTCGGCCAGCTCCGGCAACGGGTCGACGACGCCGAGGTTGGTCGTACCGGCCGTGGCGACGAGGCCGGCCGGACGCCGCCCGGTGCGGCGGTCGCCGGTGACCGCGGCGCGGACCGCCGCCGGGTCCAGCCGCCCGCCCCGGTGGGTCGGCACGCTGCGCACCGCGCGCTCCGGGAAACCGGCGATCCGGGCGGCCTTGGCGATCGACGCGTGGGCCTGGTCGCTGACATAGATGACCCCGTCGGCGAAGTCGTCGCCGAGGCGGTCGGCCCGCATGGCGACCAGCGCGGACAGCGCGCCCATCGAGCCGCCGGTCGTGAGGATGCCGCCGGCACCGTCCGGCAGGCCGAACACGTCTGCCAGCCAACGGATCAGGTCGGCCTCGATGGCGACCAGGCCGGGCGCGGCCTCACCGATGCCGCCATAGCGGTTGAGCACGTCGGCGACCAGTTCGGCGACCGCGGCGCTGACCAGGCCGCTGCCCGGGATGTAGGCGAAGTGGCCACCGGAGGGGTTGCGGTGCCCGACCGAGCCGGCCCGCTCGATCACGGCGAGCAGGTCGGCCAGGCTGCGGCCGGTCTCGGCCGGCGGACGGCGGATCTCCGGGTCGGCCAGCACCGCACCGACCCCGGCGAGCGTGAAGACCGGCTGCTGGTCCAGCTCGCGGAGCGAGCGGCATACGAAATCCGTTGCGGTGTCTATCAACTCGCGCAGCTCCTGCTCGGAGGGCTCGAGGGGTCGAGGGCGGGGCTCGGCAGATCCGGTCACGGCACTCATCCTGCGCTATCCGCTGCCCGAGCGAGCAGATGTTCGCGCTCGGTCGCGTTGTCGGTCAGCTCGGCCGCCCGGGCGAAGGCCGCGGCCGCCTCGGCTCGGCGCCCCAGCTCCGCGAGCAGGGTGCCCCGGACCGCCAGGGTGTAGTGGTCCCCACCGTCGGGCAGCGCTGCCAGTCCGCGCTCAGGCCCGTGCACCCGGGCCAGCACGATGGCCCGCGCCGTGCGGGTGGCGGAGGTGTCGACGACGGTGAGCAGCTGGTCGTAGAGCGCCAGGAGCTGCCGCCAGTCGGTGTCCGCGTCGATCGCGGCGTCGGCGTGCACGGCCTGGATCGCGGCCTGGATCTGATAGGGCCCCGGGCGGCCCGCGGCCAGGCACTCCCGCACGAGCCGGTGCCCCTCGGCGACCAGGGTGTGGTCCCAGCGGGCGCGGTCCTGCTCGGGCAGCGGCACGAGCCGCCCGGCCGGGTCGGTGCGGGTCGCGGCGCGGGAGTGCAGCAGCAGCACCAGGGCGAGCAGGCCCTTGACCTCGAGGTCGTCCGGGGCCAGGACGCGCAGGTGCCTGGCCAGGCGCACGGCTTCGGCGGCGAGGTCGGGCCGGGTCAGCGAGCCCGAGGTGGCGACGTAGCCCTCGTTGTAGATGCCGTAGATCACCGCCAGGGCGACGTCGACGCGGTCGCGCCACCGGTCGGGCTCGGGCAGGCGTAGGCCGATGGCGGCGTCCCGGATCTTGCCCTTGGCCCGGGACAGGCGCTGAGCCATGGTGGCCTCGGTCGTGCCGAAGGCGCGGGCGATCTCGGCGGCGGTCAGGCCGCCGACGAAGCGCAGGGTCAGGGCGACCTGGGATTCTGCGGACAGCGCCGGGTGCGCGCACAGCAGCACCAGCCGGAGCTCGTCGTCGAGCTCCGAGCCCGGCTCGACGACGGCCGGAGGTGCCAGGCCGGGGCCGTGCCGGCGGGCCGTCGCGTCGCGACGCAACCGGTCGATGGCCCGGCGGCGCGCCGTCGTGACGATCCAGGCCTGCGGGTTGGGCGGCACGCCCTGCCGGGGCCAGGTCGCGGCGGCCGCGGCGAACGCCTCCTGGACGGCGTCTTCGGCGGCGTCGAGGTCGCCGAGCTGGCGCATCAGCACGGCCACGGTGCGGCCGTAGTCCGCGCGGAACGCGCGGGCCACGGCCGCCGGTGCGTCGGGCATCACGGTCAGCGCCAGCTCGGTGCGGGGCGAACCTCGACGGCCAGACCGGTGGCCTCGCTGACCCGGCCGGCCCAACCGACCGCGGCGTCGAGGTCGGTGACGTCGATGACGGTGAAGCCGCCGATGTACTCCTTGGTCTCGGCGAACGGCCCGTCGGCCAGGGTGACCTGGCCGTCGCGGCGGGTGACCACCGTCGCCGACGACGGGTCGGCCAGCGGCATCGCGAAGACCCACACCCCGGCGGTCTGCATCTCGCGGGTCAGCGACGTGACGTCCTGGATGACCTGCTGCAGTCGGGCGGGCTCGAGGGTGCGGCCGGCGGGGGTGATGTTGCTCAACAGGTAGTGCGCCATGGTCGGCTCCTTCGGTGTGCCGTCGGCCCGGTGCCGACGCTCACCCTCCAAACGGGCGGGCCGACCCATTCTCGACATCGCCGGCCGGATCTGCTCGGCGCAGGTAGCGCCCGGTGTGCGTCTCGGTGTCGGCGAGCCCGGCGACGGTGCCGGTGAACTGGACGCGGCCGCCGTCGTGGCCGCCCTCCGGGCCGAGGTCGATGACGTGGTCGGCGGCGGCGACGACGGCCAGGTCGTGCTCGATGACGATGACCGTGCGCCCGTCGTCGACGAGCCGGTGCAGCAGGTCGAGCAGGCGGGCGGTATCGGCGGGGTGCAGGCCGGTGGTCGGTTCGTCGAGGACGATGATCGGGGCGTTGCCGGTCAGTTCCCGGGCCAGCTTGAGTCGTTGCCGCTCGCCGCCGGACAGGGTGGTGAGGTTCTGGCCGAGGGCGAGGTAGCCCAGGCCGACCTGGCTGGCCCGTTCCAACTGCGCGGCCAGGCGCCGGTCGGTGAAGTGGGCGCGGGCTGCGTCGATGGTCAGTTCGAAGACGTCGGCGATCGACAGTCCGTCGACGGTATGCCGCAGGGCCCCCGGACGGAACCGGCGCCCCCCGCAGGTCTCGCAGGTCATCGTCACCGGGTCGGTGAAGCCGAGGTCGACGAAGGTCATACCGGTGCCCTCGCAGTCGCGGCAGCCGCCGTCGGAGTTCGGTGAGAAGAGCCCGGCGGGCTGGCCGGTGCGGTTGGCGAAGATCCTCCGGATGTCGTCGAGCATGCCGGTCCACGAGGCGGGGGTGGAGCGCCGCGAGCCGTGGATCGGCGACTGGTCGACGAAGACCGCGTCCGGCGCGACCGCGGGCAGGTGGCCGTGCACGAGGCTGGACTTGCCCGAGCCGGCGACGCCGGTGACGACGGTGAGCACGCCGAGCGGGATGTCGACGCTGACGTCGCGCAGGTTGTGGGTGGACGCGTGCGAGATGCGCAGCCGGCCGGTCGGCTGCCGGGGTGTGCGCGGGGTCGCCGGGGGGCTGCGCAGCGCCGCGCCCGTGGGGGAATCAGCCTGCCGCAGCGCGGCATACGATCCCTGGAAGACGAGGCGGCCGCCGTCGGGGCCGGCCCCCGGCCCGACCTCGACGATCTGGTCGGCGATCGCCATGATCGCCGGGTCGTGCTCGACGACGAGCACCGTGTTGCCCTGGTCGCGCAGATGGCACAGCATGCGGCCGAGCCGGTCGACGTCGCGGGCGTGCAGCCCGGCGGTCGGCTCGTCGAAGACGTAGAGCATGTCGTTGAGGGTGCTGCCGAGATGGCGCACCATCTTGACCCGCTGGGCCTCGCCGCCGGACAGCGTGGCCGTCTCGCGGTCGAGGCTGAGATAGCCCAAGCCGAGCTCGACGAGCCGGTCGAGCTGGCGGACGATCTCCTCGACCACCGGGTCGAGCGCACCGAGGCGCCAATCCCGCAGGGTGTCAGCGAGATCGCCGGCCTGCATCGCGGCGGCCGCTGGGAGCGTGAGCCCTTCGACCTCGGCGGTGCGCGCGGCTCCGTTGAGCCGGGTGCCGTCGCAGGCGGAGCACCGGCCCAGGGTGACGAGTTGCTCGTAGGCCGCCCGCACCTCGCCCTTGAGGCTCGTCGGGTCCTTGCCGAGTTGGATGCGGCGGAAGCGCACCAGGGCGCCCTCGTAGTGGCCGGGCAGCGCGTGCGGCCCGGTCGGCTCGACCTGCCCGGCCTCGGCGTCGAGCAGCAGGTGCCGCTCCTTGGCGGAGTAGTGCTCGACGGGGACGTCGAGGTCGAACAGACCGCTGTCGGCGTAGCGCCGCCAGGCGAGGGTGCCGGGCCGGTACTCGGGGTGCCGGAACGGGCCCTCGCGCAGCGACCTCGACCCGTCGACGAACCGGTCGACGTCCAGCACCCGCTCGACGCCCAGGCCGTTGCACCGCGGGCACATGCCCGCGGGGTCGTTGAACGAGAAGGCATAGGAGGGGCCGACGTGCGGCTGGGCGCCGCGCGACCAGAGCATTCGCAGCCAGTCGCCGATGTCGGTGATGGTGGCGACCGTCGAGCGCGGGCCGCCCCGCAGGCGTCGCTGGTCGACGACGACCGCCGCCGAGAGGTTGTCGATGCGGTCGGCGTCGGGCCGGCCGTAGGAGGGCAGGTAGGTCTGCGCGAACGCGCTGAACGTCGCGTTGACCTGGCGCTGCGCCTCGGCCGCGATGGTGTCGAAGACCAGTGAGGACTTGCCCGACCCGGAGACGCCGACGAAGACGACGAGGGACCGCTTGGCCAGGTCGAGGTCGAGGCCGCGCAGGTTGTGCTCGCGCACCCCGCGCAGGCGGATGGTGTCGAGGTCTGCGCCGAGGGATCGCGACATCCTGCTCCTTGAGAACCGTACAGTGAGAACCGTACAGTGTACTGTAGATCTTGCGAGGGTAGCACGACACGAGGGAGCCGCCATGCCCACCGACGCGCGCCGCAGCCGGGACCCGCTCGCCCTGCTGCACCTGCTGTGGACCCCGGACACCCGGGTGGGGCGCAGCGGGGCCACCCTCGGGTCGGTCGTCGAGGCGGCGATCGGGCTGGCCGATGCCGAGGGACTGGCCGCCGTGTCGATGCGCGCGCTGGCCGCCCGGGTCGGAGTCGGGACGATGACCCTCTACGGCTACGTGCCCGGGCGCACCGAGCTCGTCGAGCTCATGCTGGACACCGTCGTGGCGCGCACCTACACCGGTCAGGTCCTGCCGGGTGAGTTCGACGACTGGCGGGACGGACTGCGGCACATCGCGACTCGCAACCACGCCCACGCGCTGCAGCACGGCTGGACGGTCGACGTGCCACCGTCCCGGCCGATCCTCGGGCCGGGAAACCTGCTCAAGTACGAGGCGGAGTTGGCGCCGCTCGACGGCATCGGGCTGGACGACCTGACGATGGACCAGGCGCTGACCCACGTGCTGGCCCTGGTGCAGCACGCCGCCCGCTGGCAGCACTCGATGCAGCGCGCCCGGGAGGAGTCGACGCTGGCCGACGAGCAGTGGTGGGAGATCGTCGGTCCGCAACTGGCCGCCCGGCTCGGCGCGGACCCGCTGCCGGTCGCCGGCCGGGTCGGCGAGAGCGTCGCCAGCGCCGGCGACCCGGCGGGGTTCCTGCGGCGTGGCGTGGACACCATCGTCGCCGACCTCGAGCGGCGGGTGCCCGGCCACCACCCGGGAAGCGCGGTCAGCCGTCCCGAGCAGCGGGCGAGGGCACCTCGAGGCTGAGGTTGGTGTATAGCTGGTGACCTGCCCCAGCCAAGGAGCGATCATGAGCCCGCCCACCCGGATCGACCTCAAGAAGGACCGCAAGGACCTCTACCAGCCGGGGCGCGCCGACTTCGCCGAGGTCGACGTCCCCGCGATGACCTACCTGGCGATCGACGGGCACGGCGATCCCAACACGTCCCCCGCGTATGCCGCGGCGGGCGCCGCGCTCTACACCGCGGGCTACGCGACGCGGGCGGCGTACAAGGAGCGCACCGGCGCGGATTTCGTCGTCGGGCCGCTGGAGGGGCTGTGGAGCAGCGCCGACCTGCAGGCCTTCACCCGCCGGGACAAGGGCAACTGGGACTGGACGATGCTCATCCCGCTGCCGGAGCAGACCGACGCCGACGACGCCACGCAGGGGGTGGCCCGGGCCGCCGCCAAGCGACCGGACCTGCCGGTCGACCAGGTGCGCCGGATCCAGCTGACCGAGGGAAACTGCCTGCAGATCATGCACATCGGCAGCTACGACGACGAGACCCCGACGCTGGCCAGGCTGCACGACGAGGTCATGCCGGCCCGCGGCCTGACCTTCAACGGCCCGCACCACGAGATCTACCTGTCCGACCCGCGCAAGACCCCGTCGCACCGGCTGCGCACGGTGCTGCGCCAGCCGGTGCGACCGGGTTGACTGAGCGCCAGTCGGTGCGACCGGGTTGACTGAGCGCCAGTCGGTGCGACCGGGTTGACTGGGCGTGGTCCTGACCGCCCGGTCCGGACCGGCAGGATTCAAGCAGCCGGAACAAGCAGCCAGAACAAGCAGCCGGAACGAGCAGCAGGGAGGGAGCGGCATGGCCACCTCGGAGGAGCAGGTCGACCTGGCGGCGCGGGTGCGCGCCGCCCTGGCCGACCGACCGGTGCGCGAGGTCTCGATGTTCGGCGGCCGCGCCTTCCTGGTCGAGGGGCGGCTGGCCGTCTCGGCCGGACGCGGCGGCGAACTGCTCGTGTGCGCCGACCCGGCGGCATACGAGCAACTCCGCGGGCGTGGGGCCGAGCCGGCCACCATGGGCCCGGACCGGAGCATGGGCCGCGGCTGGGTTCAGGTGCCGGCCGAACGGCTCGCGGACGACGACGCGCTGACCCGCTGGATCGAGGTCGGCATCGAGGGCAGCCGGAGCCGTCCGCGGCGCGCCCGCTGATCCTGGGCGCGCCGCGGGTGGGCCGCGGGAACTGAGTCCGCGTGCCGGCGGGGCGGGGCTGCCTCAGACCCTGGTGCGCCGACGACCGGTCACCAGGCCGACGAGGAAGAGCAGGATCACGGCCCCGAGGATCGCCGTCAGCAAGGAGACGATCCAGCCGTCGCCCATCGGGTTGTTGCCGAACAGGCTGCCCAGCAGCCAGCCGCCGAGCAGTCCGCCGGCGATGCCGACGATGATGTTGAGCAGCAGTCCCTGCCGAGCGTCGGTGCCCATGATCTTCGAGGCGATCCAACCGGCCAGGCCGCCGATGATGATCCACGCGATGATGCCCATGGTGTCCTTCTCCGTTCTGCCCTGGGACGCACGGTCCGTGGGCGTGGGTTCGTTGACCTCCAGGGTTCCCGCAGCGGAGGGCTCCTCAACCCAGAGATACCCGGGTTGGGGGTCATCGACGCCCGGAATGCGTGTCGACCCCCAGATGGGCTCGGCGAAGCGGGCTCGGCGGAGCGGGCTCGGGCGTGGCGTTCGGTCGCTCGGTCGATCCGTCAGTCGCTCGGTCGGCCGTCAGTCGGGTCGGTCAGCCGGTCGGTCAGCCGGCCGAGCCCTGGTAGCTGCCGAAGCTCCACAGGTTGCCCTCGGCGTCCCGGACGCCGGCGCCGCGACCCCCGTAGGCCTCGTCCGCCGGCTCCTGGACCGAGGCGCAGCCCAGCGCCACCAGCCGTTCGTGCAGGGTGTCGACAGCGGCGTCCGAGCCGAGCGTGAGGTAGACGTTGCCGGTGCCCGGCCGCCGGTAGACCCGGTCGTCGTCCGGGGTGGCCCACATGACCCCGCCGCCCGCGTTCCAGGAGAACTCGGCGTGGTGCACCACCTGCGGGTCGGTGTCGTCGCGGACCATGAGCGCCTGCTGGAAACCGATGGCTTGCAGCAGGGTCACGGCCCGGTCGACGTCGGCGTAGGTGAGGATCGCGAAGTGTTTGTTCGTCATGCCGACGATCCTGCGCCCTGGTCGGCCGGCTCGTCTTGAAGAAATCGGTACGGCGAGGCGAGCAACTGCCTGGGCGTCAGGCCGGCCAGTTCCTTCCAGTCGCGGGTGAGGTGCGCCTGGTCGGCGTACCCGGTCGTCGCGGCGACCTCGGCCAGCGCCCGACCCGAGCCGGCCAGCCCGACCGCCCGGTCGAACCGGCACAGCCGCAAGCCTTGTTGCGGTGTCACCCCGTACTCGGCGGCGAAGCGCGCGGACAACCAGCGCGGCGATCTGCCCACGGCCGCCGCCAGCTCGGCCACCCGCCGGCCCCTCGTCGAGCCGCTGGCCAGCGCCCACACCTGCCGCAACTCCGGGAGTATGCCGGCCGCGCCGGACCGCGACCGCGCCCAGGCCCGCAGCAGCAGCGCGTCGACCAGGTCGAACCGGGCCGCCCAGTCGAGGATGGCGTCCAGCCGCTCCGGCGCGATGCGGCCCAGCTCGTCGGACAGCTCGGGCAGCTCC
The DNA here is from genome assembly GCA_964647395.1 of uncultured Intrasporangiaceae bacterium. GTDB lineage: Bacteria > Actinomycetota > Actinomycetes > Actinomycetales > Dermatophilaceae > Phosphoribacter. Next base: position 22,753 of record CAZYHR010000008.1, read on the forward strand.
ACGAGTTGCCCGGCCAGCGCTCCGGCCGGCACGCCGAGCAGCACCCGACAGCCCTCGGGAGTCAGCGTCAGCTGGATGCCGCACTGGTAGCCGCGCGGCTCGACGAGCGCGGGACGCAGGTGCAAGCCGGCGGCCAGCGCCCAGTAGGGGTGAGTGGACCGCGTTGCCAGCCAACCGGTTTCGAGCGGCCGATCCAGGCTGAGGACCACCGTGATCGCCGGTGACGGCAGTCCGTGGTGGACCAGCCGCGGATCCAGTGCCTCCTGGAAGCCGACGTAATCGCCCACCAGCCCCCGCAGCGCCCGATGCGGCGTCCGGACCCAACTGGTCACCGGATCACCATACGCGTCGTCCTGCCCACTTCCACCTGGCGGAGAGCTCGACCCGCACCGAAGCCCGGCCGCGTCCCCTTGTTTTCCTCACATCATGAGGAGCAAATGTCGTGGTGAGCAAGGTCGAGCAACGCCGGGCGCGGGTGGTCGACGCGATCGTGGCCGCCGCGACCGAGGTCATGGCCGAGGGCGGCGCGGCGGCACTGTCGCTCGGCCGAGCCGCCGCCCCCGCGCACCGCAGACCCAGGAGGACGACATGACCCACGCGACGACGACTCGCGCCCACGACCTGCCCCGGGTGGCCCGCGACGACCGCAGCGATCCTCGGCCGGTGCTCGCGACCGTGCTCCGGGGGGTGCTGGCCGGACGCTGAGCCCGCTGCGGGCGCGGGCCGCAGGCCGCCTCAGCCCGGGCTCGGCGGCCCCGGGCGTGGTCCTCCCGCGCGGGAATCCTCAGCACCCGGCGACCGTTGACACCACACGGGGCCGGTATGCGGCCGGCCCGGAACCCCCTGCAGCACCGAAGGAGGTTGCTCGCCATGCGCAGGAAGAAGTTCGTCGAGTTCGAGGCCGAGGATGGCGGCCTCCTCACCTACGCCCCCCACGAGAACGGCCACGGCCTGGTGGAGGTGACCGCCACGGTGGACGCGACGGCCCACGTCGCCGAAGGCGCCTATGTCGATCGGCGGGCCCGGGTCGGACGCCTCGTGCGGATCGGGGCGGGTGCCTGGATCGACGAGGACGCCGTCCTCGAGCCGGAGAGCACGGTCGGGGCGGCCGCACACGTCGGCCGGGCCGCCGTCGTCGGGCGGCGCGCCGTCATCGGCTCGCGGGCCCGGGTCGGCGAGGGGGCGCACGTGCGCGACGGTGCGGTCGTCGAACGCGACTCCCGGGTGCCGGCGGCCCCCCGCGCGCACCCCGGCGACGCCGCCTGATCGCCGCGACCGGTCTGGTCGGCCAGTCTGTCCGATCGTCCAGTCTGTCCGGTCGTCCAGTCTGTCCAGTCGCCCACGTCGGCGAGGGTGCGCGGAACCAACCGGGGGTCCGCGGCGTTCACCCGCGCAGAGAACGATGGGAGGATGGCCGGACGGACGCGCGGGCGGGAGGTTGGCATGGTCGACGGGAGCCCCGCCGCACACGCCGGTGACGGCCTGGCCGTCGGCGAGGCGACCCAGTTGGCCTACGCGCTCGAACACCGGTTTCAGCCGGCGCTCGACGGGGCGGCCGCGGCCGTCCGAGAGGCCGAGCGGATGTTGGCGGAGGTGCAGCAGCGGCTCGCCCATGCCGAAGCGCTCGATGCGCAGGCGCCCTATGCCTCCGATCCGTTGATCTTCATGCGCCAGTCGGTCGACGAGGAGGTCGACGCGCTGGGCCGCAAGACCACCGAGAAGAAGTTGCGGGTCTCCTATCGGTTCCTGCTCGACCGGGCGGTCGAACTCGCGGGGGCCGAGGTGGCCCGCTTCCACGACGACCAGGCGAGCGCCCAACGGGAGCGCCACGACGGCATCGAGGCCTGCCGCGAGGCCGAGCGGCACGCCATCGCCGCCCTCGAGGACGCCCGGCAGATGCAGGAGCGGGTGCGCGCCGCGGAGCAGTCCGCCCGGCTGGGCATGCGGCTGCTGCTGGAACGGCTCGGCCGCGAGACCCCGTAACGGCAGCCCGCGGGACATCGGAGGGGGCATGCTCACCGTGACCAGCGTGCGGCACGCCGAGCCCGAGGACCTGCCGGACCTGGCGCGGCTCCTCGGCGGCCGGCCGCGGCCCGGCGGCGTGCTGCTCGTCGTGGGGTGGCCGCCGCTGGGGGCGGCCCGGCTGGTCGAACTCGGCGACGGCACCATGCGCCTCGACCCGATCGTCGTCCTACCGCAGGCGCGACAGCAGGGGCTCGGCGGCATGTTGTTGCGCGCGGCCTACGGGGTGGTCCTCGACCGTGGGCTCGGGCGAGTCACCGTCACCGCGACCGCATCGACGGTGGACTGGTATGCCGCGCACGGCTTTTCGCCGATCAGCGGGGTGACGCTGGAGCGTGCGGTGCGTGACGAGCCGGACCCGATCCCGGCGGTGAGCGTCATCCCGGTGCGTGAGGGCCGTTGCGGCCTGGAAGTGTTCGTGCAGCATCGGGTCGCCACGATGGACTTCGCGGCCGGTGCCGTGGTGTTCCCCGGCGGCCGCGTCGATCCAGGCGACCCGGCGGCCGGTGCGGCGCTCGACCTCTGTCCCGCGACGGTCGAGGAGCACGTCGCGGCGTGGCGGCATACCGCGGTCGAGGTGCTCGGGGCGCCCGAGGCCGCAGCCCGCACGGTGCTCGCCTGCGGGGTGCGGGAGGTCGCCGAGGAGACGGGGGCGTGGATCGACCCGGCCCGGCTGGTGCCGTGGGACGACTGGGAGACCCCGACCGGGTTGCCGAAGCGTTTCGACGTGCGATTCCTCGTGTTCCCCGTCGAATCCGACGCCGACGCAGCGACGTTCGGACACACGACGACCGAGGCGGTGCGTTCCGGTTGGCTGCCGGTCGCCGACATCGCGCGGGCCGCGCAGCACGGCTCGCTGCTGCTCATGACCCCGACCCGGGTCATCGTGGACGAACTCGCCCGGCTCGGGTCACGGTCAGCCGTCGTCGGACTCCGCCCGCCGGTGACCCGGGTGCGGCACGACACCTGCCCGAGTCCCGCGCGGCGGGGACGGCTGACCCGCCGGCCCACCGACCCGCGCTGACTGCGTGGCTCGGTTCGCCGAGCCGGGTCGTGCCGGGTGGGGTTGCCGCCTACCAGGCCGTCAGCGCCGTGGGGGTGAGCTCGATGACGGTGCAGAACCGTTCGGCGATGGCGTCCAGACCCATCCCGAAGGACACCATCGCCGCGGCGTACTTGGCGGTGTAGGGCTCGCGGATCTCGTCGAGCCACTCGGTCGAGGAGCGGTCGCTGATGCGCGCCGGGCCGGTTAGCACGACGACCCCGTTGCCGGTGCTGTCGGCGTGCAGGTGCAGCAGGGCCTGGGCGGTGTCCCGGACGTTGCGCACCTTGACGGTGTCGGGCTCGCTCAGGACCAGCAGCCGCCCGCCCCACCAGAGGAACCAGACCGGCACCGCATGCGGTCGGCCGTCGGGCCGGACGGTGGTGAACCATCCGATGATGTCGGTGTCGAGCCGCTGGGCGACCGCCTCGGCGGGCGCCTCGGACGAGCCCAGGTCGAAGGTCGTGCTGTCCATCGGGCCACCCTAGGTCCCGGGGGACGGCAACCCGGGTCGGCGAGCCGCCGGCCCCCGGGAACGGACCCGTCGCCGGCCGCCCGACCGACCGGGACGGGACTGGCCCGGCACCGGACGAGGACCGATGATGGGCTCATGGGAGCCTCCGGCGGCAGCGTTGGTGCCGGCCGCGCCACCCCCGGCCGCGCCACCCCCGGCCGGGCGGCCGGCCGGACGTCCGCGACCGCACCGGAGCGGCCTACCGGACCGCCCGCCCGGCGGGGACTGCTGTCGGCCGCTGCGGTGGGGGCCGCTGTCGGCCTGCTCGGTGGGCTGATCGGCCTGGGCGGAGCCGAGTTCCGGCTGCCGCTGCTCATCGGGCTGTTCGGCTTCGCCGCGCTGCCGGCCGTCATCGTCAACAAGGCGCTGAGCCTGGTCGTGGTCGCCACCGCCCTGCCGGCGCGGCTGCTGTCCGTGCCGCTCACCGCGGTCACCGACCAGTGGGCGGTCGTCGTCAACCTGCTCGCCGGCAGCCTGGTCGGGGCCTATCTCGGGGCGACCTGGGCCACCCGGATGGCCGGGCGCACCCTCTACCGGGTGCTGGCCGCCCTGCTCGTCCTCATCGCCGCCGCCCTGCTGGCCAACCACTACGCCGTGCTCGGGCCCGCCGGGCTGACCGGCCCGGCCCAGTTCGCCGCCGGGGTGCTGGCCGGCACCGGCATCGGCATCGTCGCCGCGCTCATGGGTGTCGCGGGCGGTGAACTGCTCATCCCCACCATCGTGCTGCTCTACGGCCTCGACCTGAAGACCGCCGGCAGCCTGTCCCTGGCGGTGTCCCTGCCCACGATGCTCGTCGCGTTCGCCCGCTACAGCCGGGACCGCTCGTTCGCCGTCCTGGGCGCCAACCGCGCCTTCGTCACGGCGATGGCGGCCGGCTCGGTCGCCGGTGCCACCCTCGGCGGCGCTCTGCTCGGCAGCGTGCCCACCGGGGTGCTCAGCCCGCTGCTCGCGCTGCTGCTGCTCGCCTCGTCCGTCAAGGTCTGGAAGCACCAATTGCGGCCAACCAGAGGTGGACCCGGCACACCGGGGCGCCCGCGCGGCATACCCGAGCGTGGTTGACCGGGCCGATCGGGCCGGTGCGGTCGGCGCGCGTCGTTACCCTTGACCATGCCCGCGAGCGACCCCGACCTCGACCCGCCGCCGGACGCCGCCCGGGCGGCACTGCTCGCCCAGCGTGCGCGCCTGCGCCGGACCCTGGCCGACCTGTCGGCCAGCTTCGCCGACAGCGTCGCGGCCGCGCGCGACAGCAACCTCGACGACGAGCACGATCCGGAGGGCAGCACCATCGCCGCCGAGCGGTCCCTGGTCAGCTCGCTGGCCCGGGACACCGAACAGCGGCTGATCGCCATCGAGCGGGCGCTGGACCGCCTGCGCGACGGCAGCTATGCGCGCTGCGAGACCTGCGGCGCGGCGATCTCCGCGACCCGGCTGCAGGCTCGGCCCTCGGCCACCCAGTGCATCGCCTGCGCGGCGCGGACGCCATGACGCAGCCGAGGTCGGCCGCGGGCGCCCGGACCCGGGAGCGGGTGCTCGACGCGGCGTTGCAGATCGTCGCCGGCGAGGGGCTGCAGGCGCTCACCCACCGCGGGGTCGAGGCTCGCGCCGGGGTGACCCACGGGCTGACCACCTACTACTTCAGCGATCGGCAGAGCCTCATCGGCGCGCTGCTGGAGCACATCTGCGACCGGCAGGTGGAGTGGATCACGGCGATGTATGCCGCGCTCGCGGCCGAGGCGGCGCGGGACCCGGAAGGCGTCGATCGGGCGTCGTTCACGACGCGGGCGGTCGAGATGATGCTGTCCGAGCGCACCCTGACCCTGGCGCGCTACGAGCTCTATCTGCACGCGGCTCGGCACCCGCCGCTGCGGGCGCTGGTCGAGCGGTTGCGGCAGCGGCACGTCGACATCCAGGCCGAGGTCTTCCGGGCGATGGGCGCGCCCGATCCGCAGCTGTCGGCGCATCGGCTGCTCAGCGCGATGGAGGGCTTCCTACTCTATCAGCTCTCGGCCCCGCAGGATGACGTGCAGCGGTGGGCCACGCCCTATCTCATGTTGCTCTTCGACGCGCTGGCCACCCTCGACGTGCCGCGCTGAGCTGTCCTGCGCAGCGGGATCAGCGACCGCGCAGCGGGATCAGCGAACGCGCAGCGGGATCAGCGACTGCGCAGCGGGATCGAGGCGAAGCCGCGCAGCACGAACGTCCGGCGCCGCACCGGCCGGCCGGCCGGCTCCAGCCGAGCCAGGTGGTCGGTCAGCGCGGCGAAGGCGATCTCGCCCTCGAGCCGGGCCAGCGGGGAGCCCAGGCAGTGGTGCGCGCCGGTGGCGAAGGAGAGGTGCCGGCGAGCCTCGGGCCGAGTGACGTCGAGCCGGTCGGGGTCGGTGAAGACGGCCGGGTCGCGGTTGGCCCCGCCGATGAGCAACGACAGCGAGACCTCGGCGGGGATGTCGACGCCGTCGACGCGCAGCGGTTCAGGGGTCCAGCGGGCCACCGTCTGGACCGGCGCGTCGAAGCGCAGCAGTTCCTCGACGGCGTGCGGGATCAGGGTGCGGTCGGCGCGCAGCTGCGCGAACTGATCGGGGTGCGCCAGCAGCGCCATGGTGCCGTTGCCGATGAGGTTGACCGTCGTCTCGAACCCGACCAGGACGAGCAGGCTGGCCAGGACGAGCGCCTCCCGGCTGGTCAGCGAGCCGCGCTGGATGGCCTCGGAGAGCACGTCGTCGCCCGGGTCGGCCCGGCGGCGGGCCAGCAGGTCGGTGAAGTAGTCCTGCAGCTCACGCAGGGCGACGGTGGCCGCGCGCTGGCGAGCCGCGGGGACGATGGCGTCGAGGTCGGCGGCGACGTCGGCACCCCAGTGTTGGAACCGGTCTCGGTCCTGCGCCGGGATGTCGAGCAGTTCGCAGATCGCGGTGACCGGCAGCACCCGCGCGAAGTCGGCCATGAGGTCGAAGGACGGTTGCCTCGTGGCGCGGCTGAGCAGCTCGTCGGCCAGCTCGGTGAGCCGGGGCCGGAGGCGCTCGACCTGGGCGGGGGTGAAGGCGGCCCCGGCGATCCGCCGCAGCCGGCCGTGGTCCGGACCGTCCATGCCGATGATCGACTCCGGCCCGATCGGGTCGATGAGGTCGGTGCGGTCGGGCCGGCCGAACAGCCAGCGCACCACCGCTGGGCCGCTGTCCAGGACCTCGTAGCGCCGGGCGTTGAAGGTGCGGACGGCCGGGTGGCGCAGGATGCGGTCGCACAGGGCATGGTCGACGGTGACCAGGCCGGACGCGTTGCCGCACAAGCGCCCCCGGGCACGCACCCATTCATAGGTGGGATAGGGGTCGACGACCATCGAGGGGCTGAGGATGCGCCCGGTGAACCCGCCGGTCAGCCGCGCCAGGGCGATCGAGCTCGAGCGCACGCCGTCGCGCACCCGGCCGGACAGGACCTCGGTCATCGTCATTGCTGCTGCTCCTCGGTCGGGGCGGCGCGGCCGAGGCCGCCGTCGCGGGCTCGGTGACGAAGTCGGCCAGCAGCGCCGCGAACTGCTCGGGCTGGTCCTCGCCGACCAGGGTCGAGCAGTCCGCCAGGACGTGCAGTCGCGCGTCCGGGTAGAGGTCGCGCAGCCGTGGTCCGTGCTCGGCCGGCATGAGGGGGTCCGCCGCCGCCCACACGACCAGGACCGGGCGGGTGAAGCTCGCCCACTGTGCGGACCGGGCGATCAACTCGCGGCGCCCGGGCGCGCCGGCGGCGAACCTGGCCAGGTCGCGGCGGATCCGGCGGTCCCGACGGGCCGGCTCGAACCAGTCCAGCAGCAGGTCGTCGGGTATGCCGCGCACCGACATCCCGCCGTAGCCGCGGCGCTGACGCCGCACCGGTCCCAGCCGGATCGCTTGGGCGGCCAGCCACATGCCGCCCGGGACCCTCGCCGCCAGCGCCAACGGCTTGGCGGCGGCCGGCGGGAAGTTGTCGAAGGCCTCGCAGGCCGCCAGGACCAGGCGACCGACCCGCCCGATGTGCTCGGGCCGGGCGTCGTTGATGAGGAACTGGCCGCCACCCCAGTCGTTGAGGACCAGGGTGACGTCGACCAGGTCCAGCGCGGCGAGGAAGTCGCCGAGGATCCGGGCGGCCCCCTGCTGGGACAGGTCGGTGCCCGGCCGCATCGGGTGCCGGTGCCCGCCGAGCGGCAGGGTGGGCGTGAGGACCCGGAAGCCGGCCAGCAGCGGCACCACCTTGCGCCAGGCCCGCCCGTCCATCGGGACCCCGTGGGACAGCACGATGACCGGTCCGTCCCCGCCGGTGTCCCCGAAGGCGATCGGGCCGGCCGGCACGTCGACGATCGGCACGGCGACTCCCTCCATCCGGGTCGCCCCAGCCTACTCCTTCTTTTCTACGTCTGTATAAAAACGTGGGGAGCGGTCGACGCGGGTTGCGACAGTCCTGGTCCACGAGGGGATCAGCTGAGCACTCCGTAGACTCCAGCATGGCCGATGACGCGACCCCGAACCTGCCCGCCCGCGACCTCGCGGCGACCGCTCGCTTCTACGCCCGGCTCGGGTTCGTCGAGGGCTATCGCGACGAGGGCTGGATGATCCTCGCCCGCGGCGGCCTGGTGCTCGAGTTCTTTCCCTATCCGGACCTCGATCCGGCGACGAGTTCGTTCAGTTGCTGCCTGCGTCTGGACGACGTGGACTCGTTCCATCGCGCGTGCCGGGAGGCGGGCATCCCCGAGCAGACGCTCGGCTGGCCGCGGGTCCACGCCCCCACGGTGGAGCCGTCCGGCCTGCGCATCGGCGCCCTCGTCGACCCGGACGGCACCCTGCTGCGGCTCGTGCAGAACCCGTGACCGCTGCGCTCAGTCCTGGACGATGAGCCCCGGGACAGAGCGCGCGAGCCAGTCGATGGTGCGCTCGTGCGACCACCCGCGCCGCTGGGTCAGCTCGACGTAGAACGTGGCCGAGTGCAGCGAGAGCAGCAGATCCGTGGCGGTGTCCTCGTCCACGCCGGCGCGGAAGGCACCGCGCGCGGCCGCAGTTCGCACGGCCGTCGCCGCCTCGAGCGCGGCGTCCCATGGTCCGCATACTACTTGAAGCTGTCACTAGTGACTGCTTCAAGTGAAAGGCCGTCTCGGTGAAGATCCTCGTCGTCAGTCACGCCATCCCCGGTCATGCGCTCCTGCTCACCGGCCCGGCCCGGCGCCTGCACGAGCGCGGCCACGAGGTGCGCTGGTACACCGGCGAATCCCTGCGTCCGCAGGTGGAGCGGCTCGGCATCTGAACTGGGGCCCTTCCGCCGGCCCGTCCAGCACACCGCGTCCGACCGGACCCCTCGCTGCGCGGACGGCTGCGGGACGGCATCATGCGAAGGCTCAGCGAAGTCCTCGTCATGGGTCCCGGGCAGCGGGCCTTCGAACGGATCATGGCCGAGCACGGCATCCCCGAGCACCGGCACATGGTCGAAGACGCCTACCACGTCGTGGACGCCGCGGTCCAGCAGGGCCTGGAGTCCTTCGACTTCCCCAGGGCGCAACGCAACCCGCGAGTGCACTACGTCGGCCCGCTGCTGCCGTGGAGCGACCCGGACCCCGCCGCCCACGACCTGGAGGCCGAGATCGTGCGGCGCGCCGCGGCATACGACTGCGTCGTGCTCGTCACGCAGGGAACGGTCGACCTCGATCTGGACAAGCTGGTCGTCCCGACCCTGGAGGCGGGTCGACGCCGGCCGGAGCGGACCCTCGTGGTCGCCACCACCTGCGGCGAGCGCACTGACGAACTGCGCAGCCGGGCCCACCGCCGAGCAGGTGCTCGCCGGGATCGAGCAGGTCCGGGCCGACCCGCGCTACGCGGCGCGGGCCGCCGCCTTCCGCGCCGAGGCCGTGGGGATGGACCCCGACGGGACGGTCGCCGATCTCGTCGAGCAGGCCGCGGCCGGTGCCGAGCCCAACGTGGTATGCCGCCCGCTCACCTCCGCGGATCGCGCGGACGGAGCCCACGCGGACACAGCCCACGCGGAGGCGCAGCGCGCGGTCTCAGAGTGCGCGGATCAATTGGGCCCAGCCCAGGGCTCGGTCCTCGATCTCGCGGCAGATTGACGCGCGCTCGTCCGGGTCGGCGGCCAGCACCAGACGCTGCGCGTCCTGCCAGCTGCGCCGGCGCCACAGCGTCACCCCGGCCGCGAAGAGCCGCTCGTCCAGCGAGCCCATCAATCGGTCCAGCAGGTCCAGGGCGGGCATCGTCGGGTTGACGATCTGTCCCTGCAGGTCATCGGTCAGCCGCGCGATGACCGTGTTGACGCGGTCGTGGTCCAGCCGCCGGCGCTCGTGGGCCGTCGCGTCGAGCAGGCGCCAGTCGTCGAGGACGTCAGCCAGGGCCATCGGCAGGTCGCGGTTGACGTGCGCGTTGACGCCGAGCAGGACGAGTTGCAGGGCGCTGACCTGCTCGTCCCGGCAGGCGGTGAAGGCTTCGGTCCACACCAGCGGCCGGTGCTCCTCGGCGGCGTCGACCGCCGTGAAGTAGTAGCCCGCGAAGGTGTTGAGCAGCCGGGACACCCAGACCTGGTCGAGGAACTCGCCACCGCTCAGTCCGGTCGACATGGCGAGCGTCATGCCGGCATAGGTGCGTGCGAACAGTGCTCGCCGGTCGCCCCCCTCGTCCCACACCCGGACCAACTGCTCCAGGCGGGTCAACGCATCCACACCGGCGACGATAGTGGGACCGGGTCGGGCCCGGTGCCGACTTGCGGATCTCCGCTGCGGTCGGTCCGGCGATCCGCTCAGACGGTGCGCTCGGAATATACCCCCCGGGGGTATACGTTCGAAGAGTCATCGTCCGCAGGAGAACTCCGATGAGCCAACTGATCCACCCCGGTCACGACCACACCACACCCGAACACCACGAAGATCACGCCGGTCACTCGGGCCATGCTGGGCACAGTGGGCATGCTGACCACGTCGCGCAGTTCCGGCGGCTGTTCTGGGTGACGCTCGTCCTGGCGGTGCCGGTCGTCGGGTTCAACGACATGTTCGCCGACCTGGTCGGGTACGGCCTGCCGGAGGCCGAGTGGGTCCAGTGGCTGTCGCCGGCCCTGGGCACGGTCGTCTACCTGTGGGGTGGCTGGCCGTTCCTCGCGGGGGGCGTCCGGGAGATCCGGGGCCGCCGACCCGGCATGATGCTGCTCATCGGCCTGGCCATCACCGTGGCGTTCGTCTCGTCGTGGGGTGCCAGCCTTCACCTGCTCAGCCACCAGCTGAACTTCTGGTGGGAGTTGGCGCTGCTGGTCGTCATCATGCTGCTGGGCCACTGGATCGAGATGCGGTCCCTGGCGCAGACCACCTCGGCGCTGGACTCGCTCGCCGCGCTGCTGCCCGACGAGGCCGAGCGGGTCGAGGGCGAGACGACCGTGACGGTCGCCCCCGCCAACCTGGTCGTGGGCGATGTCGTCATCGTCCGCCCCGGCAGTGCGGTCCCGGCCGACGGGAAGATCGTCGACGGCGCCGCCGCCATGGACGAGTCGATGGTCACCGGCGAGTCGAAGACGGTGCGTCGCGCCCCGGGCGACCGGGTCGTGGCCGGCACCGTCGCCACCGACTCCGGCTTACGAGTCCAGGTCGACGCCAGCGGAGATGACACCGCGCTGGCGGGGATCCGCAAGCTCGTCGCCGACGCCCAGTACTCCTCCTCCCGCGCGCAGCGCATCGCCGACACCGCCGCCGGCTGGCTCTTCTGGTTCGCGCTCGGCTCCGCTGTCATCACCGCCCTCGTCTGGTCGATCGTCGGGCGACCCGACGACGGGGTGATCCGCACGATCACCGTGCTGGTCATCGCCTGCCCGCACGCCCTCGGGCTGGCCATCCCGCTCGTGGTCTCCATCGCCACCGAACGGGCGGCTCGGGGCGGGGTCCTGGTCAAGGACCGCCTGGCCCTGGAGTCGATGCGCACCGTCGACACGGTGCTCTTCGACAAGACCGGCACCCTGACCAAGGGCGCGCCGACGGTCACCGCCGTCGCACCCGTCGACGGCCGCACCGACGACGAGGTGCTCTCCCTGGCCGCGGCCGCCGAGGCCGACAGCGAGCACCCGCTCGCCCGGGCGATCGTCGGCGCAGCAACTGCTGCCGCCGGAGTAACGATCCCCCGAGCGCACGACTTCAGCTCCGCACCGGCGGTCGGGGTCAAGGCCACCGTCGACGGCGTCGTCGTCGAGGTCGGCGGCCCCCACCTGCTCGAGCAGCACGGTCTCGACGGGCTCCCCGACGTCGAGCCCTGGCGCGCGGAAGGTGCCACGATCCTGCACGTGCTCGGCGACGGACGGATCATCGGCGCGCTGCGCCTGGCCGACGAGATCCGCCCCGAGTCCAGGGCGGCCGTCGACGCGCTGCACGCCGCCGGGGTCCAGGTCGTCATGATCACCGGCGACGCCCAGGCCGTCGCAGCGACCGTCGCCAAGGACCTGGGCATCGACCGCGTCTTCGCCGGAGTCCGGCCCGAGGACAAGGCCGCCAGGGTCGCCGCGCTGCAGGGCGAGGGCAAGAAGGTCGCCATGGTCGGGGACGGCGTCAACGACGCACCCGCCCTGGCCCAGGCCGACGTCGGCATCGCCATCGGCGCCGGCACGGACGTCGCCATCGGTTCCGCCGGAGTCGTCCTCGCCTCCTCCGACCCCCGCTCCGTCCTGTCGGTCATCGACCTCTCCCGGGAGAGCTACCGGAAGATGACGCAGAATCTCTGGTGGGCCCGCGGCTACAACCTCATCTCGGTCCCGCTGGCCGCCGGGGTGCTGGCACCCATCGGCTTCGTCCTGCCCATGAGCGTTGGAGCCATCCTCATGTCCGCATCCACCGTCGTCGTCGCCCTGAACGCCCAGCTACTGCGACGTCTCGACCTCACCCCCGCGAGCAGCACCGACCGATTCCTCGACGGCACCGACCGACGGTGAACTCGCGCTCACCGGCAGGGGGCGGGCGGCGGGGTCGTCGGCCAGCAGTCCTCATCCGGGTGCCTGCCGTCTCAACGCGGCAGCACCCCCGCGGTGGTCAACAGATGACGCAGGTCCGGGCCGAGCAACCGGGCATAGGGAAGACTCGTGTGCAGGTAGTCGAGCTTGAGGACCGTGTCACCCAGGGTGGTCAGCAGCGGGCAGCGGCCCTGGACGCAATACCAGTGGCGGGTATCGATGAACGTGGCACCCACGACCCGGGCCTCGGCGTCCATGATCCGCTGCCACCACGGGGGGATGCCGGTGGTGCACGCGCGGGGCGACCCCGAGGGCCGGTAGCAGTCGGCGAAGGCCACCCCGGGGATCGACGGACCGAGGATCACGACCGCACCAACGTGCTCCTTGACCGAGGCGACGAACCGTTCGTCGGTGACCTGCCACTCCCGGGCGGCCGCCGCGCCGGTGGCCTTGGACTTGAGCTTCGTCGCCCAGGCGTAGGTCTGCACCATGACGAGCACCGCGGGCCGGGCGCTCCTGACGTAGGCCACGACCGCCTCCCGGTGCCGGGTGCACGGGATCGCCCAGTCGTCCTGGCCGAAGTCGGCGTCCGCCCCGTTGACCGCGCAGGCCATCTTGGTCAGGCCGCGAACCTTGTAGTCCGCCCCGAAGGCCTCGACGAAGGCGGGCAGGATCGCGACGCCGAGGGAATCGCCGTAGACGACGATCTCCGGCCCGGCCGGGTTGCCGAAGGTGCACGACGAGGGATCTGAGGCCACCGTGGCCGAACAACCCTTGCCCGACACCGACAGCGGGTCTCCCCGCGAGCCCCAGTTGGCCGGGTCCGGCGCCAACCTGGCTGGCCAGCCGGTCGCCGCCAGCCCGCCACGCAGGCCCTCCTGCAGCCGAGCGCCGGTGTCCCCCAACGGGATACCCGGCGGCCCCGGGTCGGCGGGTGCCGAGGTCGGTTGGACCGTGGGAGCCGGCGGGGTCACCGACGGTGGGACGCTCGGTGTCGGCGGGGTCTGCGCGGCGTTCGTCGGCGGGTCGACCTCGGGCGGCGGGTCCGCGACCACCGCGCCAATGCCGCCGGGGGCCGCCGATGCGACCGGGTCCTGGATCTCGATCGCTCGGGCCAGGACCGATCCCGCTGCCGCACCGGTGACGAGCAGCGCTGCCGCACCCGCGGCGATACCTCGGCGCTGCCCCCGCCACCAGTCGGCCCAGCCGGGCCGAGGACGGTGCCGCGCCGGGGCGTCGAGGACCGGCCGCTCCACGAGGTGATAGGTGGCCGCGGCGAGCGCCAGAGTCACCAACGCCACCCCGGCTCGGGCGCCGGCCGACAGCGGCCAGGCCGCGGCGACGACGAGCACCGGCCAGTGCCACAGGTAGAGCCCGAAGGAGATGTCGCCGAGGTAGCGACTGACCGGGTTGGTCAACAGGACCGGACCCGACTCGACCGGTGCGCCGAGCCCCGACAGCAGCACGAGTAGCGTTGCGACGGTCGGCAGCAGGGCACCGGGCACCGGCAGGCCGAGCGACGGGTCGATGACGAGGAAGGACCCGACGACCAGCAGCGCGCCGCCCCAGCCGAGAAGTTGCCGTGACCCGCCGCTCAGACCGACCCGTTCGGCGGGCACCGTGGCCAGCGCCGCGCCGGCCGCCAGTTGCCAGGCCCGGGTCAGGGACGAGTAGTAGGACGTCACCGGATCCGCACCGACCCGGGCGAACGCCCAGACCAGCGAGGCCAGCCCGATGGACACCGCCACGATCGCCACCGACCGGTGGCGGGCGGCATACCGACGGGTCGCCAGGAGGACGAGCAGCGGCCAGATGAGATAGAACTGCTCCTCGACGGCCAGGGACCAGTAGTGCAGCAGCATGCTGGCCGCCCGCCCCTGGGCGAAGTAGTCGACCCCCTGGATCACCGACCACCAGTTGGCGAGGAAGACCGCCGCCCAGACCGCGTCCTCGCGGACCTGCGCGGCCCGCAGCGGCCCGAAGACCAGTCCGGAGACGACGACGGTGACGACGATGACGAGCAGCGCGAGGGGCAGGATGCGTCGGGCCCGCCGGGCGTAGAAGGCCCGCAGCCGAAGGGGTATGCCGCCCTCCCGGCGGCGCAGGAGCACCTGTGTGATGACGAACCCGGAGATGACGAAGAAGACGTCCACACCGAGCACTCCACCGGCGGGCCACGGCCCGATGTGGGCGGCGAGCACGCCGACGACGGCCAGCGCACGCAAACCCTGGATGTCCGCCCTGCGCCCCCGCATGGGGTCACAGTATGCGCCGCGACGGGTCGGCGCCCGGGCGCGCCGGACGGTCTCAGGGACGGAGCACGGCCTGCCCGCGAAGCTCCCCCCGTTGCATGGCCCGCACGACGTCGACCGCAGCGTCCAAGGCGACGGTCCGGTCGACGGCCGGCACGAGCGCGCCCTGGGCGATCAGGTCGGCCAACCTCGCGCAGCCGGGCGAGGTGGTGCGGGAGGTGAACCAACCGAGCCGCTGGGACACGAACGGGTTGACCAGCGACGCCCCGAGGTTGCGCTCGATCCCACCGAGCATCGCTCCCCCGCCCTCGCCGCCGACGATCACCAGCCGGCCCGCACGGGTCAGCGCCGAACGCAGTGCCGCGATGCTGCGGTTACCGCCGATGTCGACGATGACGTCGAAGGGGCCGCCCATGTCCGCCAGGCCCACCGTCGCGTAGTCGACGGCCCGCCGGGCACCGAGTCCGACGACGAAGTCCCGCTTGCCCGCGCTGCACGCCGCCGTGACCACCGCGCCACGATGAGCGGCCAGTTGGACGGCGAAACTGCCGACCGCCCCCGAGGCGCCGAGGATCAGCACGCGCTGACCAGCTCGGACCTGCCCGCGGTCGACCACCGCCTCCCAGGCGGTCAGGCCGGAGACGCCGAGGGTCGCCAGGTCCTCGTCCCGGACCCCAGCGGGAGCGGCAGCAAGCGTCGTGACCGGTGCCACGGCATACTCCGCGAACGATCCCTTGGCGGTCCCGAAGACGCGATCGCCGACGGCATACGCCGTGACCCCCGCCCCGAGGGCGCTGACCTGGCCGGCGACCTGCTGCCCGAGCACGATCCGCTTCGGGCGGCGCAGCCCCAGGGCCAGGCGGGCCAGCAGCGGGAGTCCGGTCAGCAGGTGCAGGGTCGCCCGGTCGAGGCCGGCCGCCGTGACGCGAAGGAGCACCTCACCGGGCCCTGGTGCCGGGCGGGTCAGGCTCTCGAGTTCGACGACCTCGGGGCCGCCGTAGACCCGATGGATGGCAGCCAGCATCGTCGCGGGGACCCGCGGTGCGCTGGATTCGAACGGTGCCACCGACTCGCTGGACCGAGACGACATGGGGATGCTCCTTCAAGACGTACAACGTAAGGTTTGGACTGTAGCATTACGCTGTAAGGGTCGGCAACCTGGAAAGGAACCCGCCCCATGCCGCCCCGCAAACTCACCCCGCACGCCGTGGTCGAGGCCGCCGTCACCGTGGCCGACGACGAGGGCATCGACGCCCTGACGATGCGCGGGCTCGCGCGCCGGCTCGGCGTGGAGGCGATGTCGCTCTACCACCATTTCGCGAGCAAGGACGCGCTGCTGGACGCGATGGTCGACCGGGTCTACGGCGAGATCGCCCTGCCCGACGCGTCGGGTGACTGGCGGGCCGAACTGCACCGGCGTTCGGTCTCGGTCCGCGAGGTGCTGCACCGGCATCGGTGGGCGCTGCCCCTCATGGAGTCCCGACGCTCCCCGGGCTCGGCCAACCTCGCCTACCACGACGCCAACATCGCCTGCCTGCGCGCCGCGGGGTTCACCCCCGCTCAGGTCGCCCACGCGTATGCCGTGGTCGACGCCTTCGTCTACGGGTTCGTCCTCCAGGAGGCGACGCTGCCCTTCGACAGCGGCGACGAAGCCGCCGCGATGATCCGCGACGGAGGTTTCGGGGAGTTCCTCACGACCCATCCGAACATGGCCTGGTTCGCCGAGCAGGTCATCCTCGCGCCGGGATATTCCTTCGAGCGCGAGTTCGAGGCCGGCTTGGATCTCGTGCTCGGCGCCCTCGAGCGGGCAGCAGCCGAGGTCCCGCACCGGGTCGGCGTCGCCGGCTCGGTGTACACGCCAGGGGCGGCCGACTAGGGTCGAGAAGATCGATCACCCACGTCTTCGGGGAGTTCGCATGGACCTGACCCAGCTGCCGCTTCGTGTCGCGACCGGCGCCTTCATCCTCAACGCCGGTGTCGGCAAGCTCAGCGCCGACGAGGGGACCGCCCAGTTCCTGCACCAGGGCGCGAAGACCGCGTTCCCGGGCGTCTTCGACGACCTGGAGCCGAAGAAGTTCGCCAAGCTGCTGGCCGTCGGCGAGGTCGGGCTCGGCGTATTGCTGCTCGCCCCGATGGTGCCGGCGAGCGTGGCGGGAGCCGCCCTGACCGGCTTCGGCGTCGGCCTGATGCGGCTCTACCTCGAGACCCCCGGGATGACGCAGGCCGACGGCATCCGGCCGACCCAGGAGGGCACGGCCCTCGCGAAGGACGTCTGGCTGCTCGGCGCGGGGTTGACCCTGCTGAGCCAGGGGGTCGTGCGCGGCGCGAAGAAGGGCGCCCAAGCCGTCCGCGGCCGTGATCGGTGACGCCGGGCAGCGGCCTGCCCGCTCGAGTGCGGCTCTCCGTCGCCGTCCTCCGGACCAGGCTGGCGGTAGGGTCGGCCTCGGACTCGGCCTGAAGCCGACGCCGTCCGCACGACTGGACGACCCGTCTGGACTCAGCGAGCTCACGGCGAAGCGGCGGCTGCCACCTCGGCGTGGCGGGAGAAACCCCTTCGTGACGAGAGTGTTTGGTCAAGTGGCGATGACCTGAGCCATGGTTGTCCCGGGAGCCGCAGGTGGGACGACGCTGCCTTCAGTCAGTAGCGGCGCAGATGCAGTCGACGTTGGCCGGTGGTGACTGATCGGTCGTGGGCGTTGATCGCCAGAAACAGCGCGCTCAGTTCGTCGGTCGACGAGGCCAGGGCACGCACCGCGGTCCACGGGATGCCGTGGCGGCAGCCACTTGTCACGCCCACCTTCGCCAGCGCAGAGGCGTCGACGATGTCGCGCACGGCGTCCACGTAGTCCTCGTCGATGTGCGCCCCGAGCACGAGCACGCTGCCCACGTGCGAGGCCCCCTCCAGGTACCCGAGGCCGTCGATGGCCGCCCCGATGTCGCCGGGCACGATGTGCACGTTGTCGACACACACCAGGCCGCCATCGACGTGGCGGACCTCCAGGCGCAGCAGCATCCCCGTGTACGTGAACGGCCTCCCGTCCGGGTCCCATCCGGGCGTGGCGATCTCCTCGACGAACACCTGGGCGTCGGGGGCCATGGTGATGGTCGTCAGCTGGCGGTAGTCCGCGTCCCGGTAGGCGATCAACTGTTCTGGGACGTACTCGAGGCGACCCCCCGACCTGACGGTGAAGTGGGCTTCCTGGACTGCCGGACCTCGAGGTGTCCGGTAGATCCGCGTGGCCCCCTGCGACGACAGCAGCAGGCTGGCGCCGGGCAGCACCTCCACGTCCATGCGGCAGGCCTCGCCGAAATAGGCGCCGCCCGGGTTCACCACGACGTAGGCGACCTGCCCGGAGTCGTCCAAGTACAACGGTTTCATCAGCCGCAGGACGCCAGCGCTCTCGGTGCGCACCGGCCCGGACCGGCCACCGGCCCGAGCGACCGACAGAGTCATCGTCCCGGCATACTGCGGGCCCGCGGCGACCGGACGAAAGCCCAACGCCGAACTCATGACAGGTCGCTCATCAACACGGTGTGCTTGAACCATGCCTCGACCTCGTCGAGACCCTCGTCGGTCTTCAGGTTGGTGAAGACGAACGGATGCTGCCCGCGCACCTTGAGGGTGTCGGCCCGCATGACCTCCAGTCTCGCGCCCACGTAGGGCGCGAGGTCGGTCTTGTTGATCACCAACAGGTCGGACTTGATCATGCCGTGCCCCGCCTTGCGCGGGATCTTCTCCCCCTGCGCCACGTCGATGACGTAGATCGAGAAGTCCACCAACTCTGGGCTGAAGGTGGCCGACAGGTTGTCACCGCCCGACTCGATGAACAGCACCTCGAGGTCGGGATGACGGCGCATCATCTCCTCGATGGCCGCGTCATTCATCGACGTGTCCTCGCGCACGGCGGTGTGTGGGCAGCCGCCGGTCTCGACGCCGATGATGCGGTCCTCGGGCAGCACGCTGGTGGCGGCGAGGATCTTCGCGTCCTCGATCGTGTAGATGTCGTTGGTGATCGCCGCCATCGACACCTGCTCGGACATGCGACGGGTGACGCGTTCGATCAACTGGGTCTTGCCGGCGCCGACCGGGCCGCCGATGCCGATCCGTACTGGTCCGTCCTGGGTCACGGCTTCTCTCCTAACTCATGAACATGCGCGCGCGGAGGCGCTCGTGCTGCATCTGGGCCACGTCGATTCCGGGCGCGACCATACCGAGGTCACCTTCCTCCAGCGTCCACACCCGCCTGCTCGCGTCGTCGATCCACGTGTGGGCCCCGGTGACGATCCGTTGTCCGTCGGACTGACCGATCGGGATGCCGCGCACCGCGTTCTGCGTCAGGGAGCGCACCGTGGCCGTCAGGTGCCCGACGATGGCGTCAACGCAGGGCACGTCGAAGTACCGGGCGATCCGAGCGAATTCGACGGCGGGGTGGGCCAGTTCACTGTCAGCCCAAGGGACGCCCAACGCGTCGGAGCCGATCGTGCGCAGCCGCTTGGCCATCGCCGTGTCGGCAGTTCGGACTTGAGCGGGCACGGTGCTGGCCAGCACCCGGTCGGCGAGATTCGCCTCGGGCACACCGTCGTAGAAGAGGCGCATGGCCAGGGCGTCGGTGTAGGTCAGCTGGTTCGCGGTGTACACGTGCAACCACGTCGAGAAGGTCGCGGTGTCATGGATCTCACCGCGAGCGACGTACTGCTCGAACCCGAACGAGTGGCTGAACCCTCCGGTGGGCAGGGCCGAATCACTGAGTTGCAGCAGCAACGACAGGGGCCTCAATGCGTGTGCTCGCTGTGTCGGAAGGGCACAGGCATGATTCGAGCCTGTCGCTCATAGGGCACGCCGACCGAATCGAGGTAGGCCTGCACCGTGTGGTCGTACTGGACGACCATGACCTCGGCACCGTAGGCGGAGTCGGCGCGGAAGAACTGCGCCTGCAGATGACGGTTGCCCAACGTGTGGGCCACGACCGCCATCTCGTGGACTGAACGAGCCATGATGACCAGCACGTCAGTCGCCTCGACGCACACCACGATGGCGTTCCCCCCGTCGAGCGACAGGATGTCGCCGTCCTTGAGGTCGGGCGCCCCGGTGGGCAGCCGGAGTCCCAACTCGGTGTCGTGGTCGGTGCGCATCCGTTGGATGCGCTTGACCAACTGGGCGCTCGGCAGCGTGACGGTCTCGACGTGCGTGCCCTCGGGCAGCGCCTGCTCGTGGATATTGCCCGCGATTCGGGTGATCAGCATGCCGCTCCTTATGGGGTGGGTGGCCGCGAAGCGGGAGGACCGCCCCCAGGGGCTGCGGCCCTCCCGCTCCTGCTGCGCTCAGAAGAGGAAGTAGCGCTGAGCCAGGGCCAATTGCTCGGCGGGCTCGGACGTCAGCACCTCTCCATCGATCGACACCTCATAGGTCTGCGCGTCGACCTTGATGTCGGGGGTCTCACAGTTGAGCTTGAGATCGCCCTTCGTGAGGGTGCGGATCCCGTGGACGGCATACGCCTTCTTGGTGAGGCCCAGTTGCTCGGGCACCCCGGCCTCCACCGCCGCCTTCGACACGAAGACGAGGCTGCTCTCGCCCCGTGCGCGGCCGTAGGCCCCGAACTGGTTGCGCATCGTCCGCGGCTGCGGGGTGGGGATGGACGCGTTGGCGTCTCCCATCACGGCGTTCGCGATGATGCCGCCCTTGATGATCAGGTCGGGCTTGGCACCGAAGAACTTCGGATCCCACAGCACCAGGTCGGCGAACTTGCCCACCTCGACCGATCCGACTTCGTCGCCGATGCCGTGCGCGATCGCCGGGTTGATCGTGTACTTGGCGATGTAGCGCTTGATGCGGTTGTTGTCGTCGTACTCGGAGTCGCCCTCGAGCGGGCCCCTCTGGGCCTTCATCGAGTCGGCCACCTGCCAGGTCCGGGTGATGACCTCGCCGATACGCCCCATCGCCTGGGAGTCCGACGAGGTGATCGCGAAGACGCCCATGTCGTGCAGCACATCTTCGGCTGCGATCGTCTCCTTGCGGATGCGCGAGTCGGCGAATGCGACGTCCTCGGGGATGGACGGCTTGAGGTGGTGGCACACCATCAGCATGTCCATGTGTTCCTCGGCTGTGTTGACCGTGTACGGCAGGGTCGGGTTCGTCGAGGCGGGAAGGACGTTCGGCAGGCCGGCGATCTTGATGATGTCGGGGGCGTGACCGCCGCCGGCACCCTCGGTGTGGAACGTGTGGATGACCCGGCCGGAGATCGAGGCGATGGTGTCATCGATGAAGCCGCCCTCGTTGAGGGTGTCGGTGTGAATCGCCACCTGCACGTCGTACTCATCGGCAACCGTGAGGGAGGTGTCGATTGACGAATGCGTCGAACCCCAGTCCTCGTGCACCTTCAGGCCACAGGCGCCAGCAGTGATCTGCTCGGCCAGTGCCTCAGGAGCAGACGCGTGTCCCTTTCCGAGGATCCCGATGTTCATCGGGAAGTCGTCCGTGGCCTGCAGCATCCGCTGCACCCACCAAGGGCCAGGGCTGATGGTGGTTGCCTTGGTGCCTTCGGCCGGGCCGGTTCCGCCGCCGATCATCGTGGTCAGGCCCGACGCCAGCGCCACCTCGATCTGGTCGGTGGAGATGAAGTGGATGTGGGTGTCGATGCCACCCGCGGTGAGGATCTTGCCCTCGCCCGCGATGATTTCGGTCGCGACGCCGATCGTGATGTCGACACCTTCCTGCACGTCCGGGTTGCCGGCCTTCCCGATCCCCTGGATCCTGCCGTCGCGCAGCGCCACGTCGGCCTTGTAGATGCCGGAGTAGTCCACGATCAGCACGTTGGTGATGACGGTGTCGGGAATCCCTTCAGCCCGGGTGACGCGGGAGTTCTGCCCCATGCCGTCACGGATGACCTTGCCCCCGCCGAACACGGACTCGTCGCCGTAGACGGCCAGGTCGCGCTCAACCTTGGCGAAGAGGTCGGTGTCACCGAGGCGGATCGCGTCGCCCGTGGTCGGGCCATACAGTTCCACGTACTGGCGGCGTTCGATCTTCTGGCTCATGATGCATTCTCCTTCTCACCCGCAGCGGCATCGAGCGGACCGTCGTACTGACTGCGGAATCCGTAGACCGCGCGATTGCCTGCGAAGGCCACGAGATTCACCGTTCTGGCGTCGCCCGGCTCGAACCGCGCTGCTGTACCGGCGGGAATGTCGAGACGGAAGCCGACCGTGGCGTCGCGGTCGAACTCCAGCGCCGAGTTGACCTCGGCGAAGTGGAAGTGCGAACCGACCTGCACCGGTCGGTCTCCCGTGTTCTTGACCGCCACCGAGACGGTCTCGCGACCGTCATTGATGATGACGGGCTCGTCGCTGAGGATGACCTCACCCGGTCGAGCAGCGGACGCCGGGGCGTCCGAGCCGGCCGCAGCCCTGATCGGTTCGTGCACCGAGACGAGCTTGGTGCCGTCCGGGAAGGTGACCTCGACCTGGATCACGTCGATCAAGTCGGCGACGCCGTCCATCACATCGGACGTGGTCAGAATGGTGGTGCCGAAACTCATCAGGTCGGCCACCGTGCGCCCGTCGCGGGCGCCTTCCATGATCTCTGACGTGATCAGAGCCACCGCCTCGGGATGGTTGAGCTTGACGCCGCGCTCCAGGCGCCGGCGTGCGACATCCGCTGCAACCACGATGAGCAGCTTCTCTTGTTCTCGCGGGGTGATCCGCACGTTTCCTCCTAGATCGAAGAAATTGATTCTATCGACGAGATTTCGAGGGGGTGGGCGCAGGTGACCCGACGCCCACTGATGTTCTGTCCACAGCCAACGCGATGACCGGCACCCTTACCCGCCATCCTGCCGTTCGGGCTCGAGCTTTTCGCCGCTGTCCTGCCCGTCCTGCGTGATGATGACCATGAGTGCAGCGGCGACGACAGTCTGTGCGATGGTGAAGGCGGTATTCCACCCGACTTGACCTGTGACGAAGTTGTGTGCGGCGGCCGCGATGCCGAGCAAGACGGCAGCCGTGCCCAGCAAGGCGAACACTGCGCGACCCTTCGCCCCGGTTGCCTCCCGAGGGAGGGTCTTCGTACCCGTGGCTTCTGCGGCGGCTCGTCTCTTACCTGTCAGTGCTCCGACGGCTGTCTGTATCAAACCGTTCTGCCATCCAACGCAGCCCAGAATCAGCGCAACACCCACCCACTGCAGCCAAGATGGCCACTCAGCGAACAGCGGGCCAGCAATAATGACCGAAGTCACCGGGGAGAGAAGCAGGATGCCTGCAGACAGGGTCGGGTGCAGCCAGACCGAACCATACTGGACCAATGTCCAAGCAGCAGCCTGACCAAGAACGACCAGCAGAATGAGGCTGATCCAGTTGCCCATGTTGACCGGGTCACCGGCCATGGTGGCCTGTTGAAGGGTCGGATTGTCGCCCAGCACTGCCGGGAGCACCATTTCACCGGTGGCGGGATGCGTGGTGAGAACACCTTGGGTGACATTGAAGCCGTTGCCGCCGGTGAACATCCAGATGGCCGGCGGAATCGCCTGAGCCAACATCGTGTACATCATGGGTTGAACATAGAGGTCTTTACGCGGAGCACTGGTGGACGCCTTGCGAGAGAGGTACAGGTACAAGGAGTAGCAGAGACCGGAGGTCAGACCGAAGGCCGTGCCGATAACCGATGTCCTAATCCCGCCGATCATGGATGGGCCGATCGAACCTTCAGCGGGTTCGAAAACCCCGCCAGTGAAGAGAACGCCGACGATCATGATCGGGAGGATGAAGACGAAGGACCTCGGCAGCTTGACCTTGTCAACGACGGCTGCCAGCATCGGCACGATGACGACCTGCAGGTTGAGCAGAATTGCTGCGACACCAGAGCCGATCAGGAAGATCGAGTAGTTCCATGCCGTGAAGTCGATTCCCAGGAAGATTCCAGAAATCGCAGCCAGCACGATCCCCTGACGATGCAGACCCTGCTTGTTGCGGATCTCATGGATTCCCAAAGGGAGCAGCAGGAGGAAGCCCAGGATGACGCGGAGGAAGGCTTGGGTGGCCGGGTCCATGTTGGAAGCCTTGACCCACAGCGGGGTACCCGAGAGGAAGAGTGTGCCAATGAGCAGCCAGAGGACGGCCTTACCATGGCTCACCTCCTTGACTGGGGCGGGGTTCCGGACCCCCGTCGCGTTGGCTAGTCGGCTCATGCTTGGGCTCCTAACGGGGCGATGGGCGGGTGATCGGTTGCAGCATGTGGCGGGTCGAGGGGCCGAGCCGCCGGGCGGTGACGCCACCGCATCCGAGGGAGCCTAGCTCACCGAACCGCCCTCCGCTCGTTGGGGTTTCGGAAACTTCCGCGCCGCGCGAGTTTAGCCACGCGGGCCCCGCGCCGTGGCGCCCCACCATCGTCTCCGGGGCCTGGCCGGGCGGCTCCTCGATGGTGGACTGCACGTCGGGGAACCGGCGGCGGCGCCGCGATGAGACCCTCGGCGGCTTGGCGCGCGCCGGCAGGCGGGGGACCGGGGCCCTCCTCGGTCCACGCCGGGATGACGACTAGGGACGGTGCGTTGTGAGAGGTACTCGGCCCCCGTGACCGCCTGGACAGCGCGGACCGAGCCGTCCGGCGACCCAACGACCGGCGCCTTCGCAAGGGCTTGATCGAAGGGGTGGCCCTGCCCAGTCGTTCTGACAAGATTGCGGGCATTGTCAATGGCCTGGACAGCATGACGGGTGCTCTTCAGAACCGATTGTCAAGGGCCATTGGTGGCTCTTCGCACCTGCGGTGGGGGCTGGGGGTGTGAGCGACACGCGGTGATGG
>CAZYHR010000009.1:0-46280 GCA_964647395.1 uncultured Intrasporangiaceae bacterium
CCGGTGGCCTCGTTTTCGAGCGTCGGATCGGCCTCATTTTCGAGCGTTGCCGACAGGGCTTCAAGGCGTCGGCCGGCAGCGCCGGACTGCGGTCGTGGGCAGACCCCTCCACGGCCCACGACCGCAGCCCGGCGGGAGTGCGGTTCACCGGGTCGTCGCGCAGTGCGGCCGGCCGGTCAGCTGCCGGCCTGTTGCAGCGCCTCGCGGCGGCGGGAGACCTCGGCGGAGCAGTCGGTCAGGGCCTCGGACAGGCGGCGCAGGGCGGTTTCGAACTCGGTGTTCCAGGCGGTGCGGAACCGGTCGGCGGCCGGGCCCTCCCAGCGGGTGTTGGCCAGGCTGGAGCGGATCGAGGAGGTGAGCTCCTCGACGGACTGGGCGTTGCGGGTGAAGACCTGCTGCAGGGTCATGAGCTGCTCGAGGTCGCCGGCGATGGCCATGGTCGTGGTCCTTTCGTGGGGTCGAGCCGGGCGGTCCGGGCTCGTGATGACCAGGTAACCGGGTCGCGGTTAAGGTCGGCTGAAGCCCCGGCGGGGACGGGCTAGGCTTGGGCGGCTTTCCCCGGTTGGTCTGCTGGCAGGGCCCGCCTGACTTTGAATCAGGACTAGCGACGATGGTTCGATTCCATCCCGGGGAGCAGGATTGCGAGAACGCGCAGGTCCGAGCACTAGAACCGCCCCCGTCGAGCAATCGGCGGGGGCGGTTTCGTGTCCACGTGTCACAGACGTGTCACAGCAGTTGTGACCACGGTGGTGACCAGAGACGAAAGACCCGCCGCTACGGGAAGCAGGGGCGGGCTCAGTCGGGGGCGGTTAGTCGTCCTCCGGCCAGCCGCCGGGAGGAAACTCCACCGGCAGACCCTCCGCGATCAGGGCTTCCTCAGTCCTCCGGTCTAGATCGTCCTGAGCGGCTGGCGAAGCGCTCATGGCCTCGATCCCTTCCGGGTACTGACTCCGGCCCGTGGGCGTAGGCCGGGTCGGGCTGGATCGACCCCTCCTGCTCGGCGGCCCACTCCTGGTAGACGCGGGCGATCACGGCGAGGCGGCGGCGACCAATGCTCATCCGGTCATTGCTCATCCGGTCATCATTGTACGCGGGTCACCGACGGGGGCGGCGCTTGCCCTATCGCGGGGTCGAGTCCTTGGTGCCGGTCTCGACCAGACGAGTGCTCAAGAACTCGGCGCGTGTCTCGTCGTCGTCGGGAAGATCACGTGCGTGATCTCGCAGCGCTCCCCAGAGGGCACGGGCTCCACGCGATCCGGCACACGATTGCCGCCGCCTTGCCTGACGCGGGGAGGCTCCGGCTGCCGTCGCCAGGACGCTGGGCCACCAGGTGACGACTCACCGCCGAGACCGAGTGCGGCAGCCCGGCCTAGCGGACCGTCCGGTCGAAGGGCTTGGGGTCCATCGAGTCGCGGATGCCGTCGCCATCGGCGTCCGGGTCGGGGCGCAGGATGTTGGAGATCATCTGATTGTGCTTGTCGGCCATCATCGACGAGGCACCGAGGAACTGGCTGGACAGCTGGCTGTTGCCGCGCCGCTCCGCCTCCCTGGCCGCGTCGAGGAAGATCGTCGCCGGGGAGCGGAACGGCGAACTCGGGTTGTGGGGGCCCACCGTGACGCTCGTCAGCGCCGGGACCGATTCCGGATCCCAGCGGCCCGTCGTCTGGTTGAACTGCATGGGGCGGGCCGGGGAGATGTCGGCGCCGCCGACCGTGATGCTGCTCGGGTAGAGGACCTCCTGCATCGAGGCTGGGCCGACCACGCCCGGCATGCCACCCGCGGGCGCGAAGACACTCGCAGTGGTGGTCCCGACGGTGGCGACGTAACCGGGAGCCGCTCCGGCGGACTCGGACTTCAGCAGGGCCTGCGACTGGAGCACCGACCGGATCATCTCGATGAGTTCGACGATGAGTGGGGGGCGCACGGCGGCGTCGAAGTTGGCCGCGGTCGTGGCGACCAAGCCGGCGCTGGAGCCCAGACCCGGGGTGGCGTTGGCCGCGGCGGCCCGGCCCAGCACGGCGATGGCGACTTCGCTGGCCGCGTGGACGCGGAGACGCAGCCGGTCGATCTCGGCGTGGTCGATGTGGATCCAGGTCATGATGGGTCTTCGTCTTCCGTGTGGTCGGTGGATGGGTCTGCGCCCTGGGCGCTGGTGGCCGGCCCGCCGTTGCTCCCCGGCTCGCCCGGGGATGCCTCGACGAGGGCCTGCGCCAGCTGTCGCGCCAGGTCACTCGGCTGCAGCGGTTGCGCGGCCAGGCCGGCGCTCTCCGTGCTGCGCAGCAGCCACGGTTGCAGGCTGAAGTCGCCGTCCGCGTCGACCGTGGCCGACGTGGCCCAGACCAGCTCGAACGAGGCGACCTGGCCCGATGTCGTGCGCAGCCCGCGGACCGAGACGAGCTCGACGCACTCGCCGGGCAGGGCCGGCGCGTCGGTGCCGGTGCCGGCTACCCAGGCTCGCAGCTGCTCGGCGGTCATGGTGCGGGGTTGCGGTGCCGGGACGTCGTGGTCGGATTGGGCGGCCAGTGGGCCGAGCAGGGCCCGAGCGGTCTCGATCCGGGAGACCTGCTGCACCAGCCAGTTGTCGTCCGGCCGTCCGACCAGCCAGGCGAGCTGGTCGCCGGCACCGCCGATGAGCACCGAGCTGATGGCGCCGCCGCGTTCGCGGGTCACCATGAGCGACCGCTGCTCGCCGAGCAGCGTGCGCAGCAGCCCGGCGGCCTGCTGCGCGGGCCCGGTCGCGTCGGACTCGGCGAGGTGCGCCGCGCCGCTGGCGGGATCAGCGGGGCTGGCGGCGGCGGTGCTGCCCGCGAGCGCCGGCAGGGTCAGGTCGAGGTCGGCGCAGGCCTGGCGCAGCTGCCCGGTCGACAGGTAGACCGCGACCGGTGGGTCGCCGGCGGCGAGGACCGACGCCACGGCCTCGGTGAGGTCCGCGACCGTGGCCGCACCTCCGGCGGACGCCATCTCGACGACCGGGCCGCGCCGGCGCCAGTGCACGACGAGCGTCTGCTCCCCGTCGCCGGTGGACCAGCTGTAGACCCGGGTGCGGCCGTCCGGGTCGCCACCGGACGGCGCCGGAGCGTCCGCACCGTCAGCGGCCACTTGCTCGCCGAGCAGCGCGTCGGTGGCCGCCACCAGCTCGTCCAGCGACAACTCGGCGACGACGGCGAGCCGGTGCACGTCGGCAGCGGCCTGGACGGTGCTCATCGGAGCTCCGCGAGCCGGCGGGCCGCGATCTCCAGCTCGGCGGCCACGGCGGCGAGTTCGAGCCGCCGCGCCGCCTCGTCCAGGACGCTCGCTTGCTGCGCCGTGGCCACCCGGGCCGCCTCGATGGCGGCGCGAAGCCGATCAGCCAGCGGACCGGCATACTGCATCGACTGGTTGAGGCTCGCCGTGCTGTGCAGCTCAGCGGCCAGGTCGTGCCCGTCGCGCCGGAAGGTGGCGGCCACCTGCCGCAGCGCCGTCGGGTCTTCGGCTACGCCGTAGCGGTTCATCGCTCCTCCTCAGCAGTGGTGCTCCGGGTGCGGTCAGCCGCCGGCCTGTTGCAGCGCCTCGCGGCGGCGGGAGACCTCGGCGGAGCAGTCGGTCAGGGCCTCGGACAGGCGGCGCAGGGCGGTTTCGAACTCGGTGTTCCAGGCGGTGCGGAACCGGTCGGCGGCCGGGCCCTCCCAGCGGGTGTTGGCCAGGCTGGAGCGGATCGAGGAGGTGAGCTCCTCGACGGACTGGGCGTTGCGGGTGAAGACCTGCTGCAGGGTCATGAGCTGCTCGAGGTCGCCGGCGATGGCCATGGTCGTGGTCCTTTCGTGGGGTCGAGCCGGGCGGTCCGGGCTCGTGATCACCAGGTAACCGGAGCACGGTTAAGAGCCGCTGAAGCCCGGTACCCGGTTGGGCCGACGCTAGCCCGACAGCACCCGGAATGTCCCGCAATCGGACAAGATCGAGCCGAACGCCCGATGACCCGGACCGGTCCGCCGACCCGGTCAGGTCGGGGCACCGCGCCGAGCAGCGACACGCCGCACCTTCGGCGCGTGCTGCGCGGACGATCGGATGACCGCCGCCCGATGTGGCGCGTGCAACACTGGACGCCATGACTTCTCGTGCAGAGGCGCGTGCCAAGCAGTTGGCCGAGCTCACCCAGGCGGCCATGCAGCGCTTCGGCGTCGACGACGACCTCGAGGGCTGGGCCGGCGCCGCCGCCACCCTGGAGACCGACGGCTGGACCGTCGACTTCGCGTCCAAGATCCCCCCGGTGCGCCTCTACGGCACCCTGCCGACCGGCGAGAACTACTTCCTGCGCGGCGCGGCCTCCGAGATCATCCTCGGCGTGGGCGGCGACGACCCGGCCCAGCAGCCCGAGTGGATCACCGCGGTGCCGATGCGCGACGGCAGCTACCTGCCGACCGAGGAGGCCACCGACCTCGCGATGATGATGATCCAGCGTTACATCGACCGGGCCAACTGAAGCGCTGCCCGGTTGCTCGGAGGGCGCGGCCATGGCAGCGTCGGGGGATGTCCGATCCTGCGGTGAGCCACGACACGATCCAGGTCCGCAAGCAACTGCCCGCGCCGGTCGCCGCCGTCTGGGCCGCCTTCGCGGACACCCAGTCCCGCGCCGAGTGGGGCGTCCCCCAGGGGGAGGAGCAGGTCTACTCCCACGACGACCTGCGCTCCGGGGGCACCGCCAGCTATCGCTGCGGCACTCCCGGCGTGCTGCAGTTCCACGGTGAGGTCAGGTATCTCGAGGTCGCCGCGCCGAGGCTGGTCATCCACACCGACCTGGTCCGCGACGGCGACCAGGCGCTGTCGGCAGCCCTGCTCACCTGGGAGTTCCAGGACGGCGGCGACATCACGACGGTCTGCCTCACCGATCAGGTGACCTCCTGCGTGGGCAGCGACATGATCGACGGCCACCGCAACGGGCACACCCTCGCGCTCGAGCAGCTCGCCGAGTTCCTCGCCCGGTGATCGGCGACGCCCGGCCCGGCAGGTCGACCGGGTCGCCCCGGTAGGATCGCGAGGCGTGACCACCACCCGTCCGGCCGCCGTCATCGTGCTCGCAGCGGGGGAGGGCACCCGGATGCGGTCGACCACACCCAAGGTCCTGCACACCATCGGTGGGCGCAGTCTGCTGCAGCACGCCATGCACGCCGCCCGCGGGCTGGACCCGGTGCACCTGGAGGTCGTCGTCCGGCACGAGCGCGAACGCGTCGCCGCCCACATCGCCGAGCACGACCCCGACTGCCTCATCGCCGACCAGGACGAGATCAAAGGCACCGGCCGGGCCGTCGAGTGCGGGCTGCGGTCGCTGCCCGCCGATCTGTCCGGCACCGTCGTCGTCACCTACGGCGACGTGCCGCTGCTGTCCGCCGACACCCTGCGCGACCTCGTCGACGCGCACACGACGACCCGCTGCGCCGTCACCGTGCTCACCGCGCGGGTGCCGGACCCGGCCGGCTACGGCCGGATCATCCGCGGCGCCGATGGCTCGGTCGAGCGGATCGTCGAGCACAAGGACGCCACCGACGAGCAGCGGGCCATCGACGAGATCAACTCCGGCATCTACGCCTTCGAGTCCGAGCTGCTGCGCTCCGCGCTGGCCGAGATCGGCACCGACAACACGCAGGGCGAGAAGTACCTCACCGACGTCGTCGCGGTCGCCCGGTCGCGCGGGCTGGCCGTCGCGGCCCATGTGCTGCAGGATCTCTGGCAGACCGAGGGGGTCAACGACAAGGTCCAACTGGCCCGCCTCGGCGCCGAGCTCAACCGGCGCACCGTCGAGCGGCTCATGCGCGCGGGCGCGATCGTCGTCGACCCGACGACGACCTGGATCGACGCCGACGTCTCCATCGGTCAGGACACCGTCGTGCACCCGAGCACCCAGCTGCTCGGCGCGACGACGATCGGAGCGGACTGCCAGATCGGCCCCGATACGACCCTGCGCGACTGCGAGATCGACGACGGGGCGACGGTGATCCGCACGCACGGCGAGCTGGCGGTCGTCGGCCCCGGCGCCACCGTCGGGCCGTTCTCCTATCTGCGCCCCGGCACCGAGCTCGGTCCGGGCGGCAAGATCGGTGCCTTCGTCGAGACCAAGAACGCCCAGATCGCCGCCGGCGCCAAGGTGCCGCATCTGAGCTACTGCGGCGACGCGACGATCGGCGAGGGCGCCAACATCGGCGCCGGCACCATCGTGGCCAACTACGACGGGCTGACCAAGAACCGCACCCGGGTCGGCCGGCACTCCTTCATCGGCAGCAACTCGGTGCTCGTCGCTCCGGTCACCGTCGCCGACGGGGCCTATGTCGCAGCGGGATCCGCGCTCACCGACGACGTCGGTCCGGGCGAGCTCGGCATCGCCCGGGGGCGGCAGCGCAACCTGCCCGGCTGGGTCGCCCGGCGGCGAGCCGGCACCGAGACCGCAGCGGCCGCAGCGGCCGCCGGTGCCGCCGGTGCCGCCGGTGCCGCAGCCGACGGTGACGTTGCCGGGGGCCCGCCCGCGCGGCATACCGACGAGCCCGCACCGACCGACCTGGGAGATCGCGCGTGAAGCCGGTGCGCAAGAAGACCAAGCGGCACCTGATGATCCTGTCGGGACGCGCCCACCCGGGCCTGGCCGACGCGGTCGCCGCCGACATCGGCACGACGGTCGTGCCGATGCAGGCCTACAGTTTCGCCAACGGCGAGATCTACGTCCGCTACGAGGAGTCGGTGCGCGGCTGCGACGCGTTCGTCATCCAGAGCCACACCGCCCCGATCAACGAGTGGATCATGGAGCAGCTCATCATGGTCGACGCCCTCAAGCGGGCCTCGGCCAAGCGGATCACCGTGGTGCTGCCCTTCTACGGCTACGCCCGCCAGGACAAGAAGCACCGCGGCCGGGAGCCGATCTCCGCGCGGCTGATGGCCGACCTGTTCAAGAGCGCCGGCGCCGACCGGCTGATGGCCGTCGACCTGCACACGTCGCAGATCCAGGGGTTCTTCGACGGCCCGGTTGACCACCTCATGGCGCTGCCGCTGCTGTCCGAGCACGTCTCCGCCAAGTACGGCCACGAGGAGCTCACCGTCGTCTCGCCCGACGCGGGCCGCATCAAGGTGGCCGAGAAGTGGTCCGACCGGCTCGGCGGCACCCCGCTGGCTTTCGTGCACAAGTCCCGAGATGTCAACCGCCCCAACGAGTCTCGCGCCAACCGGGTGGTCGGTGAGGTCGCCGGGCGGATCTGCGTGCTGGTCGACGACATGATCGACACCGGGGGCACGATCTGCCAGGCCGCCGACGCGCTGCGGTCCGCCGGCGCCAAGGGTGTCGTCATCGCCGCAACCCACGCCATCCTGTCCGGGCCGGCCGTCGAGCGGCTGCGCTCGTCCTCGGCGCTCGAGGTCGTCGTCACCGACACGCTGCCGATCTCCGAGGACAAGCGCTTCGACAAGCTCACCGAGCTGTCCATCGCGCCGCTGATCTCCCGGGCCATCCAGGAGGTCTTCGCCGACGGGTCGGTGACCAGCCTGTTCGACGGCAGCGCCTGAGCCGGGCTCAGGCGAACTTGGTGGCCATCCGACGGGCGATGTCCATCTTGACGATGTGCAGGGCGGCTTCGTTGGGGTTGCTCCAGTTGACCTTCTCCCGGGCCACCGCGTCCTGCACCCACCCGAGGGACGGGCGATAGGTCGGCAGGCCGCCGTCGTTGCCCCGGTAGCCGCGGTCGCGGTACTCGCTGCTCGACATCGAGCGACCGAGCTTGCGCTCCACCTCGCTCTTGGACGGCTCAAGGATGAGGTCCATGGTGCGGCTGCGCGCGTTCATCAGGTCCATGAAGGTGCCGTGCGGCAGCGCGGCACGGCCGCCACCACCGCCGGTCGCGACCGGGCCGGCCTGGGCGATCGGCTCGTAGTAGACGGTGCCTTCGATCGACACCTTGCGCTGGTAGCCCGGCGGCACCGCCGGCTGACCGGCGGCCAGGGCCGGCATGGCGCCGATGCTGCCGACGACTCCGGCCGCATTCTGCTCCCGGACCACGGCGATGGCTCGCTGCAGGACGTCGATGGCGCCGCGCACCGAAACCTCGGCGGCCGCGAGGATGCGCTCGCCGACGGCCTGGAAGCGCTCGTGGACCTGCGCCTGGGCGATGCCGAGGCCGGGGGTGAAGCGGGCCGCATACAGGCGGGCGTTGGCGCCCACCAGGGCCTCACTGGTGTTCTTGAGGACGAGGCCCGCAGAGGCGAGCTCCCGCGCGTCGAGACGTAGCCAGGTCATGGTCAGCTCCTCAACTCAGCAGGGCCAGGGCCCGGCGGGCGGCGATCTCGGCCTCGGCGGCCGCCGCGAGGGTGTCCAGCCAGGTGGCGATCTCGAGCAGGGTGGCGGTCGACTCGCGGACCGAGCAGCTCATCCCGCAGATCTGCTCGCGCAGCCGGTCGGCGGCCGGCCCGGCGTAGGCCATGGCGGACACGTGGCTGTGCGCTTGCGTGCCGGTCGAGGCCACGACATCGGCCTCGCGGCGCAGCGTGGCGGCGACCGAGCGCAGCGCGACCGGGTCTCCGGTGGCGGAGGTGAACGTCGACATCGGTGGGTCCTCTCTGTGGTCCGGGCGATCCTGTGGTCCGGCTCTGGGTCCGGTGGTGGACCGGGTGAACCCAGTGCACCCGATCCCGATGAAGATGCGCTGAAGGGCCGGGCCGGCCCGGTCGGCCAGTGACCCGGCTGGCGCTCAGTCGGCCCGCGCCACCTGCTCATTGTGCCTGCGGCGCTGTCGGTATGCCGCGACGTTGGCTCGGTTGCCGCAGCCCGCCTCGCAGTAGCGCCGGGAGCGGTTCTTGGACAGGTCGACCAGGACGTGGCCGCAGTCGGGGTCGGCGCACCGGCGCAGCCGGTCCAGCTCGCCGGCGCGCACCACGTCGACCAGGGCCATCGCCGCCTCGACGGCCATCCGGGTGGCCAGGGGGGCCTCCGGCGGGGTCGCGTGCAGGTGCCAGCCCCACCCGTCGTGGTCGACCAGCTGGGGCAGCGCGGGAGCCTGGGCCAGCAGCGCGTTGACCTCGACGACGACCGCCGGCTCGGGCATCGACCAGATCGCCTGCAACCGGGGCCGGAGCGCGCGGACCAGCTCGAGCTCGTCGTCGTCGTGCCGGCGGCTGCCGGTCCAACGCCAGGCGGCGGCGAAGCGGTCGAGCTGGTCGCGGGTCGTCAGCCGGTCCCGGCGCGACGGGGTGGGCAGGGTGTTGACCAGGGCCGCCGTGCCGCGCAGGCCCCAGACCGTGTCATGCGTGAACGTCACTGCCGACTCCTGGGTGGGCGGGGGCTCTTGTCAGGAGTATTATCCCTTGTCGCTCCTGACAGGAAAGGTTCGCGTCCGATGACCGCCCCCTCCGCGCCGCTGCCGGCGCGCCCCACCGTGGCCGGGCTGCGGCTGGACGTCGGCCTGCTGGCCCTGGTCACCTCGTCGGCGTTCTTCGCCTCGTCGGGGCCGTTCGCCAAGGCACTGCTGACCACGGGGTGGACCTCGGGCGCGATCGTCACCGCCCGGGTCGGCATCGCCGGCCTGCTGCTGCTGGGCCCGGCGCTGTGGGCGTTGCGCGGCCGCTGGGCGGTGCTGCGACGCAATCTGCGCCAGGTCACGGCCTTCGGGCTGGCGGCCGTGGCCGGCTGCCAGGTGGCCTATTTCAACGCCGTCCAGCAACTGCCCATCGCGGTCGCCCTGCTGCTGGAGTATCTCGGCATCGCGCTGGTGGTGCTGTGGATGTGGGTGCGGCACCAGCACCGACCGGGGCCCGCGACGCTCGCCGGCCTGGTGCTGGCCGTGGCCGGGCTGGTCCTCGTCCTGGGGGTCACCGGCGCGACCGGTGACCTGGTCGGGGTGGTGTGGGGCCTGTTGGCCGGGGCGGGCCTGGCGGTCTACTACGTGCTGTCCGCGCACGCCGACCGCGAGCTGCCCGAGGTCGCTCTGGCCGGCGTCGGGATGCTCGTCGGCGCGCTGGCCCTGGTCGTCCTGCTCACGGTCGGCGCGCTGCCGGCCGGCGCCGCGACCACCCCGGTCGCCCTCGCCGGGGGCCAGTGGCCCTGGTGGGTCGCGGTGCTGGAGCTGGCCGTGGTCGCCGCCGCCGCGGCCTACCTGCTCGGCACGATCGGGGCCCGGCGGCTGGGCTCGACGGTGGCCTCGTTCGTCGGGCTCACCGAGGTGCTGTTCGCCGTGCTGCTGGCCTGGTTCCTGCTCGGCGAGCTGCCCGTGGGGCGCCAGGTGGTCGGCGGGCTGCTCATCCTCGCCGGCGTCGCAGCGGTGCGGATCGGCGAGCTGCGGCGGACCCCGGCCGAGTACAGCTAGCCCGGCCCGGGCGGGCTGACCGCCTCGCGCAGCAGGTCGACGACCTGCTCCGCGGTGCAGCGGGTCGCGGTGACGTGCACGTCCCCCGGGTCGGGCGCCAGCCGGTGCACGCCGGCCGCGCCGCAGTCCAGCAGGATCAGCTCGAGCACGTCGCGCTCCTCACCGATCCGCCGCAGGCCGCGGACGATCAGCGCCGACCGGGCCGCGCCCAGCAGGTCCTCGGGCCCGGCGCCGGCGGCCAGGGCCGGATCGGCACCCGTGTCGCCACGGGCCAGTGCCTCCCGCAGGTCCGCCAGCGAGAGGCTGCGCGGGGGCGGCGGCTCGGCCGACGCCTGGTCGTCGGGGGCCTGGTCGTCGGGGGCCTGGTCGTCGGGGGCCTGGTCGTCGGGGGCGCTGGCCGTCCCGCCCGGGCCCGGCTCGAGGCCGAGCGCCGCGGCATACCGACCGAGCAAGCGCTCGCGCGACTGGGGACGCAGCAGGAAGCGCCCGGGCGCCACCTCGGCGAGCTCGACGACGAACTCGTCCGACATCCCGACCAGCGACAGGCCCTGGTCGGGGGCCGTCGAGCTGACGTGCAGGCACGCCGCGCCGTCGAGCAGCGCCCGCAGCGGCGGCTCCAGCTCGGCGCTGACCACCAGCGCCTCGTCATCCGCCGCGGCGACGAGCAGCCCACGGGCGGCCAGCCCGGCGCTCACCGCCGCCGCGACCGGCCCGGGCAGTTCGGTCACCGCCTGACCCGCGGACAGCGCCGGCAGCGGCGGCGTGCCGAGACCGAGCCGGCCGGCCAGCACCAGCACCTCCTCGGCGCTCAGGCCCAGCCCCTGCCCGGCCGCCCGGAACAGCTGCTCGGACAGCGTGTCGAGCAGCCACACCTCGCCCGGCGGGACCGCCGGGCCGGCCGCTGCGGATGGGTCCGTCATCGGGCTCTCCTGGGTCATCGGGCCCTCCTCGGTCATCGGCGACGGCCGGCGGGTCAGCTGCCGGCCTGTTGCAGCGCCTCGCGGCGGCGGGAGACCTCGGCGGAGCAGTCGGTCAGGGCCTCGGACAGGCGGCGCAGGGCGGTTTCGAACTCGGTGTTCCAGGCGGTGCGGAACCGGTCGGCGGCCGGGCCCTCCCAGCGGGTGTTGGCCAGGCTGGAGCGGATCGAGGAGGTGAGCTCCTCGACGGACTGGGCGTTGCGGGTGAAGACCTGCTGCAGGGTCATGAGCTGCTCGAGGTCGCCGGCGATGGCCATGGTCGTGGTCCTTTCGTGGGGTCGAGCCGGGCGGTCCGGGCTCGTGATGACCAGGTAACCGGGTCGCGGTTAAGGTCGGCTGAAGCCGCGTCGGCGGGGGGCGGGGGCAGCCGGGTTTCCGCCCCGGTGCAACCGGTGGTTTGTCAGGATGGTCCGGAGGCCGCGGCCTCGTCAACTAGGGAAGGTGCCAGGGGTGGAGCGTGCCGTCGCCGTCCGGGTCGTCACCGGGCCGTCGAGTGGCCGGATCGTGCCGATCACCGACTCGCTGCTGGTCGGGCGGAGCGCGGAGGCCGACCTGGTCCTGGACGATCCCTCGGTGAGCCGCCGGCACGCCGTGCTGGTGCCGACCGACGGCGCGCTGCGGGTCAGCGACCTGGGCTCCCAGGCCGGCGTCCGGATCGACGGGCGACCCACTGTCGACGCGCTCGCAGCACCCGGCAGCACCGTGCGGCTGGGCCGCAGCGAGGTCGTGGTCGTCGTCCCCCGGCGCAGCAAGGTCGCGACCACCCGCTTCGCGCTGCGGCTCGGCCGACGCGAGGTCGGCCTCGCCGACGAGGTTGTCCTGGGCCGCGACCCGGGCTGCCGCATCGTCGTCGACGACACCTCGGTGTCCCGCCGGCACGCCGCCGTCACCCTGGACGGGGGGACCCCGGTGCTCACCGACTTCGACTCGCCCAACGGCACCTTCGTCGACGGTCACCGGGTGCAGGGCTCGCGACGGCTGCTGCCCGGCCAGGTGGTCACCCTCGGGCGCAGCACCACCCCGCTCGTCCTGGTCGAACACGACCACGCCGGCACCTCGACCCGCGAGCTCCGGATCCGGCTCGAGGGCACCGACCGGTGGTTCGCAGTGCGGGTCACCGCCCCCGGCACCGCCTCCAACGACCACGTATGCCGCGCCCTGGCGGCATACCTCGGCGCGCCGTCGGCGCGCAGCTGGCGCTGGTGCGGCTATCTGGGCAACGGGGACCTGCTGCACCCGGCCGACCCCTGGCGGGCGGCCCGGATCCCCCGCGGCGAGGGCCTGGTCGTCGGACCGCTCACCGACGCCCCGCACGGCCCGGCGCGCCGGTGGGAGGCGGCCGACGAGGTCGTCGACCTCAACCCGGCACCCCGGGGGGTCTGGCCGCCGGAGCCGCCGAGCGCGGACCTGCCCCGGGTGCCCGAGAGCGCGAGCCTGCGGGGGCGTGGCGTGCACTGGCAGATCGCCGGCGGACTCGTGCTCGTGCTGGCGGCGCTCGTCGTGGCCTGGCGCTTCCCCGGCGCCGCGCTGTTCGCGGTCGTCGGTGCGGTCGCCGGGCTGGCCACCCTCGGCTTCGGCATCGTCGGCGAGCAGTCCCGGCGCAAGGCGGCGGTGCGGCGCTTCGAGGCGGCCCTGACCACCCTGCGCGCCGGCCTCGAGTCGGCGGTCGGCCGGCAGCGTCGCGCCTGGGAGGCGGTGTCGCCCTCGACGGCCGAGCTGGAGATCTGGGTGCGCACCGGGTCGCCGCGGCTGTGGGAGCGCCGGCTCGGGGATCCCGACTTCCTGCGCCTGCGACTGGGGGTGGGCTCCCGCCCCACCGGGCTGCGGGCCGAGGGGGCGCTGGGCGGCGAGGAACTGGCCGTCCGCGTCACCGAGGTCGTCGACCGCTTCCGGAGGATCGACGACGTCGTCGTCACCGGCCCGCCCGGCGGGGTGCTCGGCCTGGCGGGCGACCGGGCCCGGGTCGAGGATCTGGCCCGCCGGCTGGTGCTGGACGCCGTCGTGCTGCACGCGCCCTCCGACCTGCCCGCCGCCCTCGTCTCGACCGGCCCCGAGTGGGCGTGGGCCCGGTGGCTGCCGCACGCCGCCGCGGGCCCCTCCGCGGGCATCTCGACCAGCCCCGAGGGCGCCACCGAACAGGTCCGGCGACTAGTCCGCGAGTTGCGCTCGGTCGACGAGCACGGCCGCCGGGTGCGGGCCCGGCCCAGCCTGGTCCTGGTCTCCGCCGGGGCCGGGCGGCTGGCCGCGGTCCGCGAGCTGTTCGCCGAGTGGACCCCCGAGGCCGGGCTGCTCGTCGTGCTGGCCGACCAGGAGCGCGACCTGCCGGCCGAGTGCACCGCGGTGCTCGGCGTCGACGGCTCGGGCCGGGCCCGGGTCGCCGGCAGCTGGCCGGACGGGCCCGGCGGCACGGTCTGGACGGATGGGGTCGACCTGGGGACCGCGGCCGAGCTGGCGGTGCGGCTCGGCGGCTACCGCGACCCGCGGGCCGCGAGCTCGGCCGGCACCGGCCGGCGCGGCGTGCTCGAGTTGTCCGGGGTGCCCGCCGATCTCGACCTGACGGCCCCCTGGTCGGCCGGCTCGGGGCTGCGCTCGACCTTCGGCGTCGACGACCAGGGCCAGCCGATCTCGGTCGACCTGGTCGCCGACGGCCCGCACGGGGTCGTCGCGGGCACCACCGGCTCGGGCAAGTCCGAGCTGCTGCTGTCCTTCCTCGCCTCGCTCGTGGCCCGGTGCTCGCCGGAGCAGCTGCAGCTGTTCCTCATCGACTTCAAGGGCGGGGCGACCTTCGCGCAGCTCGAGCAGTTGCCGCACGTCGCCGGAT
Source organism: uncultured Intrasporangiaceae bacterium (assembly GCA_964647395.1). GTDB lineage: Bacteria > Actinomycetota > Actinomycetes > Actinomycetales > Dermatophilaceae > Phosphoribacter. The sequence goes on from CAZYHR010000009.1 coordinate 14,109, forward strand.
TCGTCTGTGACCTCGAGGGATCCGACCGGATGGTGCACCGGGCCTTCACCACCCTCGAGGCCGAGCTGGCCCGGCGCAAGCGACTGCTGGCCGCCCACGGGGTGTCCGACATCGGGTCCTACCACCGGCTCGCCGCCGCCCGGGGACTGCCGCCGCTGCCGTCGCTGCTCGTCGTCATCGACGAGTTCGCGCTGCTGGTCACCGGCCACCCGACGGTCAAGGTCCGGCTCGACTCGGTCGCCACCCAGGGCCGCAGCCTCGGGGTCCACCTGTTGCTGGCCACCCAGAGCCCGAGCGGTGTCATCACCCCGGCGATCCGGGCCAACACCAACATCTGGCTGTGCCTGCGCGTGGTCAACGACACCGAGTCGATGGAACTGCTCGGTGCCCGCGACGCCGCCCGGATCCCGGTCGAGGCCCCCGGCCGGGTCATCCTGCGCCGCGGCGCCGAGGCCGCCCTGACGACGATCTCGACGGCTCGCTCGACGGTGCCCCGGGACGAGGCCGGCGCCCGGATCGAGGTCGTGCCGTTCCTCGACGACGCGCCCCCCGGCGCCGGGACCGGCCCGGTCGAGATCTCCAGCCCGGCAGCCGTCGGCACCGACCTGGACGCCCTCGTCGAGGCGGCCGCGCAGACCGCGGCCCGCCGCGGCATACCCCCGTCCCGGCCGCTGTGGCTGCCGCCGCTGCCCTGGCCGCTGGAGGACCTGCCCGGGTCGCCCGACCCCGACGCGGCTCCGGAGGACCCCGCGACGCCCGGCCGGCTGGTCGTGCCGCTGGGTCTGCTCGACGACCCGCAGCGCCAGGAGCAGCGACCGTGGGTGCTCGACCTGGCCGGCGAGCACGCCCTGTTCTCAGGGGTGTTCGGCTCGGGGCGCACCGTCGCCGTGCTGCGGCTCGTCGATCGGCTGGCCCGCCTGCTGCCGCCGGCCCAACTGCACCTGTATGCCGTCGACTCCCGCGGCGACCTGGCCCCGCTGGCCGATCTGCCGCACTGCGCGGTGGTCAGCCGGGTCGACGACGTGGAACTGCTGACCCGCACCCTGGACCGGGTCTCCCGGATCGTCGAGGAGCGCCGGCTGCGAGGCTTCCGTCCCGGGGTCGACCCGCGGATCGTGCTCGTCGTCGACGACTACGGCGCGTTCCGCGACGTCACCCAGCACGTCAGCCTGGCCCGGCTGCCCGAGCAACTCGCGGCGGTGGCCGGCAACGGGCTGGCGGTGGGGGTGCACCTGGTCCTGGTGGTCGGCCAGATCGGCGAGCTGCGGATGGCCTTCGCCGCGGCCCTGCAGGGGCGGCTGCTGCTGCGCCAGGCCGAGGTCGCCGACTACGTCGCGCTGGACGTGCGCCCGACCGCCGAGCAGGTGCCCCCGGACCTGCCCGGCCGGGGTCTGGTCGCCGGCGGGCTCGAGGTCCAGATCGCGCTCCCCGCGACGCCGCTCGGCACCCCGGACCGGCCCTGGGACCTGGCCGGGGCACCGCTGCCGGTGCGCCGGATGCCCGAGTTGATCCGGCTGGCCGAGTGCCAGGCCCTGCTCGACCCGGCCGCCGGCGCCCCCGCCGTGCTCGGCGTGGGCGGCGCGGACGTGCTGCCGCTGCCCATCCCGGAGGGTCACCTCGTGGTGCTCGGCGAGCACGGCACCGGGCGGTCGACCACCCTGGACACCGTGCTGGGGGAACTGCTGCGCACCGACCCCGAGCTGCGCTTCGGCCTGGTCGCGCTGCGCCGGCGCGGCCTGGAGCACTGGCGCACCGACCCGCGCTGCGTGGCCCACGCGGCGACCTCGGCGGAGATCGAAGCCGTCGTCGACGCGGTGGCGGCGGCCACCGGACCCCGGCTGCTGGTCGTCGACGACGCCGAATCCCTCGGCGTGTCAGGGCTGCTCGGCGACCGCATCGAGAGGCTGCTGCGCGAGGGCCGCGACTCCGGGCTGCGGGCCGTGGTCGCCGCGCGGGCCGCCGACTGGGCTCGGCTGTTCGACCCGTGGACGCGCTATCTGTCGTCGTTGCGCACCTATGTGCTGCTGGCCCCGACCCCTGACGTCGCCAACCTGCTCGACGTCCGGCTGCCCGGCCCGGCCGGCGCCCCGCTGCCCGGACGCGGGGTGGTCGTGGCCGCCGGTGCGGTCACGCCGGTGCACGTGGCGGTCGCCGACCTGCGCTGACCCGACGCGGGCCCGGCGAGCAGGTGGCCGGGGTCACTCGCCGGCCGTGTCGAACCGCACCACGACCCGACCGAGCTCGAGCCGGTCACCGGGGCGCAGGCGCAGGCCCGGTGGGGTGGTCGGGGCGGCTGCGCCGTTGACGGTCGTGCCGTTGGTCGAGCCGAGATCCTGGGCCCACACGCCGGTCGCGTCGGCGAGGATCAGCAGGTGCCGGCGGCTGACGTCGCGGTGGGTGACGACCACGTCGCAGGTCTCGTGCCGCCCGACGACCGTGTCCCCGGCCCGGATCGGCACGGCCCGGCCGTCGGGCAGCACGAGCGCGCCGACGGAGTGCTCGGGCTCGTGCGCCGTCGAGGACCCGCCGACCAGGTGCGTCGAAGCGGAGCCGAAGTCGACGACCCGACGCTGCGGCAGCCCGGGGTCCTGCACCAGCACCTGGGCCTCGACCTCGCGCAGCGCCGGCCCGGGGTCGGCGCCCAACTCGTCGCGCAGCAGCCGCCGCACCCGGCGGACCGCCGCCAGCGCGTCCTGCTGCCGCCCGGCGGCATAGTGGGCGCGGGCCAGCAGGACCCACAGCGGCTCGTGGAAGGCGTGCTCGCGGGTCTGGCTCTCCAGGGCCGGCAGCACCGCGTCGGGGCGACCGAGCGCCAGTTCCTGTTCGGCCCACCCGGTCAGCGCCCGCAGCCGCAACTCGTGCAGCCGGGCCCGCTCGCCCTCGACGAACGGGCACCCGTCCAGGTCGGCCAGCGGCTCACCGCGCCAAAACTGCACCCCGCGCTGGTAGGCCGCTGCGGCCGCCGGGCGCCGGCCCTCGGTGCCGGCCCGGTCACCGTCCTCGACCGCCCGCTCGAGGCCGTCGACGTCCAGCGCTCCTGCCGGCAGGAACAGCCGGTAGCCGGGGGCCTGGGTCACCAGGGCGCCTTCGAGCCCCGCGCCGGACAGGCACTTGCGCGCACCGGCCACATAGACCTGGATGGCGTTGAGGACGGTGGTCGGGGGGTCCTCGCCCCAGACCCCGTCGACCAGCGCGGCCGTCGGCACCACCCGGCCCCGGGCCAGTGCCAGCATGGCCAGGACCGCCCGCTGGCGAGGTGCCCCGAGCGGCAGCGAGCGGCTGCCGTCGCGCAGGTCGGTCGGGCCGAGCAGCAACAGGTCGGCCACGTCAGCTCAGCGTGAAGGTGGCGGTGGAGACCGTCTTGTGGGTGCCGCCGAGGCCGACCTGCAGTCCGTAGCGCACCCCGGCCCGCAGCGGCGTGCGCAGCGGCAGGGTGACTGCGACACATCCGGATTCGGGCAGCCGCAGCGGGTAGGAGTTGGCGCTGAGCTGCTGGCCGATCGCGGTGCTGTTCGCGATGTCGATGACTCGGACCAGCAGGTCCTGGTGCTTGGCGTCGGCCGGCAGGCCGGTGTAGTTGACCAGGACCGACATCGCATCGGCTCCCGGGCCCAGCCGGCGCCCGCCGGCGCAGGACCCGACCACCGGCTCGTTCGCCACCGGCAGGGAGATGGTCACCTCGGACACCTCGGCCTGGGGCGCGGGCACCGACCACGGGCTGGTGTATGCCGTGCCCGATCGGGCCGCGTCGAGCAGCGGCTTGGCCAGATCGATCGGCACCAGCCCGGACAGCCCCGGCCCGGTCTGCAGCCGGTCGACCCGGGTGGGCACCCCGATGATCCGACCGGCCGCGTCGGTGGCCAGGCCGCCGGAGTTGCCCGAGTTGATGTTGACGTCGGAGTTGAGCAGCAGCACCCCGCCGAGCCGGGGGTCGTTGCGCACGCCGGACACGATGCCCTGCGTGTACGTGGGTGAGTTGGTCTGCGCGGCACCGGGATAGCCGACCGCCCAGATCTGCTGGCCGGTCTTCACGTCGGCGGAGCGACCGGTCTCGATCTGGGTCAACCCGGCCAGCGCCTGGGCCAGGTTGCCGTTGTCCTCGGTGCGCACGATGCGCAGCACCGCCAGGTCGAGATAGCCGTCGGCGGCGGCGACCTCGGCGCGGAAGCGGGGCAGCGCGTCGCGGTCCATGCCCTCGCTGACGGCGATCTGGATCGTGGTCGGCTCCTTGCCCAGCTCGCTGTCCAGCGACTCGTAGCGGACCGCCAGCCCGCTGGCCTGCGGGGCGGCCACGTGCGCGTTGGTGAGGATGAGCCCCTGCTGGGCGTCCAGGATCGTGCCCGACCCCGAGCCGGTCGAGGTGATGACGTGCACGGTCCCGCGGGCCAGCCGCTCCAGGTCGGGGGAGCTGGTGCGGTTCGACAGCAGCAGCCACCCGCCGCCGCCGACCAGGGCCAGGACCAGCACGGCGGCGATCGCGGCCACCAGGCCCCGGCGGCGGCCGGTCGCGGCCCGCAGCCGGCCGCCCGGGGTGCGCTGGCGTTCACCGGAGCCCGAGGTCACCACCCGCTCACCGGCGTCGCGGTCGCCGAGCATGAGCACGTTGATGCCGCCGAGCCGGAACCGGGTGTCCGCTCGACCGTCGAGGTGCGAGCCGCGCGCGCTGCCCAGGTCCTCGAAGACCCAGCCGTCCGCGGCATACCGGAACACCCCGTGGTGGCGCGACACCGTGGGGTTGGCCGAGACGATGTCGTTGTCGTCGGCCCGCCCGAAGCGGTAGTCCTGGCCGGGGCGCAGCCGGTGGGTGCGACCGGAGCACTCGACGGCGAGCTCGGAGCCGGCCACCTCGGTGGCCTCGTGGGCGGCGTGACCCGGCACCAGCGCACCACCGGGCCGCTGGGGGGCGCCGCTGGCGCTGATCCGCAGCAGCGGGGCGTCGGTCCCGGTACCCAGCCGCACCGTCTTGCCGGCGCCGACCTCGGTGCGGGTCAGCCGCACCGAGCCCTCCCAGGTGCCGCCCGTGCTCGAGTCGACGAGCAGCCAGTCGGGGCCGGTGGGCTCCAGTCGCAGGTGATGCCGGCTGACCAACGGCGACCCGATGACGACGTCGCAGCTCGCGTCCCGACCCACGACGACCGCTTGGTCGGTGAATCGCCAGGTCTGGCCCGCGTGACTGATCTCGAGGGTGCTCATGACGTCCTATCTGGCGTTGCCGGTCGGGGTCGGTCGGACGGGGAGGTGCGGGGTCGACGGGGCCGACGGGCTGGCCGGGGTCGACGGGCTGCCCGGGGTCGACGGGATGCCCGGACCGGTCGGGTCCGGCAACGACGCGCTGGGCGTCGCGGTGGCCACCGAGCGGTCGACCGGGACCAGCCAGCCCAGCAGCGGCCCGAGCATCGCGCTGAACAGGCCGTCCGGGCCGCCGCTGGACGGGTGCTGGCCGGCGGTCGGCGCCGTCGTGGCCGTGGACCCGGCCACCGGGGCCGAGCCGGTCGGCTGAGCCCACGGCCGCCACAGGGCCAGCAGGATGACCAGCAGCACGGCCAGGCCGGCAGCCGGGACCGGCCAACCGAGCCGGAGCCGGCCGGTCCGGGTGGCCCCGACCGGCCCGGCGGTCCCGGTGTCCTGGCCGGTCGCCCCGGTCGCCCCGGTCGTCCCGGTCGCCGGGTTGACCGGCCCGGTCGCCGCATCGGTCGAGCCGGTGCCGCTGGCTGCGCCGGTGGCGCCCGGGGTCGGGGACTGCGCGAGCCGGGCCGGGTGCACGGCCAGCGCCACGGTGACGTCGTCGCCACCCACCCGCGCGCTGTCGGCCAGCCAGTCGGGCAGGGCGGCCGCCACGGCCGCCGCGTCCTGGGCGCGCAGGTGGGCGGCCAGGTCGGCCAGCACCGGGCGAGCCCAGTCGGCGTCGGCGAACGAGTTGGCATACCCGTCCGAGGACAGCAGCAGCAGGGCCGGAGCCTCGGAGTCCGGCACGTCGCCGAACCGGAAGTCCCCGACCGCGTGGGGCAGGCACAGGCTGGTGGTCCGGTTGCCGACCAGCCGGGCGTCGCCCTGGACCGGGTGCCGGACGCCGGCCCCGGTCAGCACGACCGCGTCGCCGTCGCCGATCTGGCAGATCGAGACCCCGTCGGCGCCGACGAACCCGCACAGCAGGGTGGCACCGTAGGCGACCAGCGGATCGCCGGCCAGGTCCGCGCCGGCCCGCTCGGCCTCCTCGGCGGTGAAGGGGTGGGCCGAGATGTCGTCCAGGACCGCCGATCGCCAGGCCGGCAGCAGGCGCTCGGGCAGGGCTCGGGCGGCTGCCTGGGCGCGGCCCGAGTGGGCCAGCAGCTCGCTGCCGAGCGCGGTGGCCAGCCGGGTGGCCAGCTGGGATCCTCGGTCGCTGCGCACGTAGCGGCGGCCGCCGTGGCCGTCGGCGACGGCCAGGATCGTGCCGTGGTCGGTCGCCTGGCTGCTCCAGCTGTCCTGGTTGGGCGCCCCCGACCGCACGTGAGTGCCACCCAGGGCGCTCGCGCCGAGGATCTGCCAGCGATCCTGCTGGGCCGACTGCCGGGAGGGGGACGGGTCGCTCACCAGGTCAACTCCGACACCTCGTCCGCCAGCTGCGGGGCCCACTGCTGGGGGGTCGCCGGGCTCTCGCGGACCTCCGAGGCGGCCTTGGAGACGTGCACGGAGGCATAGCGGATGGCTTTGACCAGCTGTTCGGGGTTGTGGGCCGTCAACGGCTCGGCGTCCGGCTCACCCATGAAGTCGACGAGCATGTCGTGGTCGGCGTCCCGGCCGATGCCGACCGAGATCCGCACCGACGCCCGACCCCAGGGCTGCTCGAGAAGCCGGGCCAGTGCGGGCCGGTAGTCGCCGGTGGGCATGCCGTCGGACACCAGCACCAGGGCCGGAGCCATGGCGCGCGGCTCCATCGGCGGCACCGTCAGCGCGGCGGTGAGCAGATCCAGCCCGGCGGCCAGGTCGGTGTAGCCGCCGCAGGCCAGGTCCACCCAGTCCACCTGGTCCACGGGTGTCGGAGTGCCCAGGTGCCACCGGGCGCCGGTGGAGAACGCGACGCACCGCATGAGCATGCGAGCATGGGGGTTGCTCGCGGCGATGTCGCCGAGGTGGGGCAGCACCTCGCGGATGGCCAGGTTGAGGGCCGGCATCTTGCCTTCGCCCGCCATCGAGCCCGAGCAGTCGGCGAGCAGGATGAAGTGCAGCGGGCGGGTCGCCAGCGCGGAGCCGGGGCGCTCAGGCATGGGTCTCCTTCCAGGGGTCGAGGCACCCGGCCACAACGTTCCCGGCGCGCGCGGCGGGCCGGGATGCCACGATGGGCGTTCGGACGAGGAGGTTGCGGTGATCGCGGCAGGCAGCACGCTGCGGCTGGGCCGGGCCGGCACCGTGTGGACGGTCGGCGCGCTGCTCGGTGAGGGTGGCCAGGGCTCGGTGCACGAACTGGTGGCCGCCGACGGCTCGGGTCGGCGGCTGGCCCTCAAGTGGTACGCCCCGGCCTCGGCGACCCCGCGCCAGTGGGAGGCGATCGAGACGCTGGTGCGGCGCGGCAGCCCGGGCCCGATGTTCCTGTGGCCGCTGGAGGTGGTCGGCGCCCCCGACGACTTCGGCTACGTCATGCCGTTCCGGCCCGAGGGTCACGTCGGGCTCTATCACCTGTTGCGCCCGGAGGTCAGCACGTCGACGGCGATCCGGGTCTGCCTCGGCATCGCGCACGCCTTCCTCCAACTGCACGCCCAGGGACTGTGCTATCGCGACATCAGCTTCGGCAACATCATGGCCGACCCGGCCACCGGGGCGATCAGCGTCTGCGACAACGACAACGTCGGCATCGAGGGCGGCAGTCGCAGCGCGGTCCTGGGCACCCGCCGGTTCATGGCCCCCGAGGTGATCCGCGGCGAGGCGCTGCCGAGCACCCAGACCGACCTGCACAGCCTCGCGGTGCTCATCTACTACGTGCTGTTCTTCGGCCACCCGCTGCTGGGCCGGCGTGAGCTGGACCACCCGCACATCGACCGGGCCGCCGAGTCGTTGCTGTTCGGCACCGACCCACTGTTCGTCTTCGATCCCGACGACCGGGCCAACGCGCCCGACCCCCAGCTGCACGCGGGGCCGTTGGCCGCCTGGGCGCTCTATCCACCGTGGTTCCACCGGCTCTTCCGCCAGGCGTTCGGGCCCGGCCTGTGGCACCCGACCAAGCGGGTCCGCGAGAGCGTGTGGCGGGCCGCTCTGGCCAGGCTCCTCGACGGGATCGCCACCTGCCCGTCGTGCGGCAAGGAGAACCTCAGCGACGACGGGGTGGTCGGCTTGTGCTGGTGCTGCCAGGAGCAGCTCCCCGCGCCGGTGCGGCTGCGGTTCGAGGGCGGCGGGGTCCTCGTGCTGGGTGCCCACACCGCGCTGACGGCGCACCACCTGCACCGTTCCTACGACTACTCGACGGTCGTCGGCACGGTCAGCCAGCACCCCAGCCGGCCGATCTGGGGGTTGCGCAACGTCGGCGCGCAGCCGTGGGCGGCGACCACCTCCGGAGGGTCGACCACGGTCGTCGACCCCGGTCAGGCGCTGACCCTGCAGCTGGGCACGGTCATCGACTTCGGCGCGGCCCGGGCCACCCTGGAGGGCTGACCGCATCAGTGCCCCCGTCCCGCGCCGACCCGCGCCGCGATGGCCCGGGCCAGGCCCGCTGCGTTGGGCACCAGCCAGATCGGGCCCTGGGCGGTCGTCACGCACGGGTGCAGCCCGCCGCTGGCCCCCTGGATCTGCGACCAGGTGATCGTCGTGCGTTCCGAGCCGAACCTGGTCTGCACGAAACGCAGGCCGTCGTCGCTGACCCCGAGCAGGCCGGTGCGCACCCGCGACAGCACCAGCGGCACGGTGAGCAGGCCCGCGAGGATCCCGCCGGCGACCAGGCCGGTGCGCCCGGTGGGCGAGGCCACCAGGATCGCGGCGATGAACGGCAGCGCGGGCACGAAGGTGAGCAGCCGCCAGAGCGGGTGCCAGCCGCGGAAGGCCCCGACGACCGTGTGGACCGGCACCTGCGGCTCGAGCCTGGCCCACTCGGCCGCGGCGAGCCGCGCCGGCTGCGGCCACGGCTGCTGCTCCGGCCCGGGGGCCCACCCGGGGGCCTGCTGAGCCCGGGCAGCCTGCTGGACGACGACATCCCCACCCGGGCGCGGGAAATCGGCTCGCTCGGCCTGGGCGCGGTGGCCCTCGCCGGGCGGCCCGGCCGGCGATCCGGTCACGGTCGGCCCGCCCGGCGGTGCTGCCGGCCCGTGCTGGGCCCGGTGCGGGCCGTCTCCGGCGAGTTCGGTGCCGTGCGGGTCGCTCGACCCGTCGACCGCCTCGGTGGGCGCCTCGGACGCCCGGCCGGTGCGCACGCCGCCCGGGGCCGGCAGTTGGGCCCGGTCGAACCCGCACGAGGTCTGGCCGGACCGGGAGGTCGGCTGGGACTGCCCGGGCTGGCCGGGCTGGCCGGGCGCAGGGGGAGCGCCGGAGGGGCGACCCTGGTCCGGCCACGACACGGCATGGCTGACCACGCGCGCGCCGGCCGGCACCTGGCTGGGGTCCACCAGGCCGAGCGCCCCGGCCCACACCCACACGGTGGACAGCGCCGCGCGCTCGTGCCAGCCCCGGGCCTGCCCGAGCGAGTCGGCGAAAGCGAGCAGATGCTCGGGCCGCAGCGGGGCGTCCGCGAGCAGCCGCGCGGGCAGGTGGTCCTCCAGCGCCGCGGTCAGCAGGTGGACGCTGCCGCGCAGTTCGGCGGGCGGGTCCGGGGCGAGGGCCGCGGTGAGCTGTGAGCGGAACCGGCTCGGCCGCGCCGCGTAGCCGTGCGGGTCGGCCTGCACGATGCGGGCGACCTCGTGCACCAGGCGGGGGGTGTGGTCGGTGGTCATCGGACCGGCCCCTGACCGATGGCCTGCCCACCGATGGCCTGCCCGTCGACCTCGCTGTGTCCCATCACCGCGTCCTCCATCTGGTGCCGATGCCGCAATCTGAGCAGCGGCCGCTGAAGAGACACTGAAGCAGACACCACGACGAAACGGGCTGGCGACCTTCGGAGGATAGGCGCTGGCCGAGCGCGGTGTCCGGCGAAGCGCCGAACGGGGACCGAGTGGAGCGGAATACCGCCCGGACGGCCGAGGGGCGTCGGTCGTCGGTCAGCACGGCCCCGCCAGGCGGGCACCCACGGTCATCCGGCCCCCCCAGGCGGCCCGCGGTGCACCGGGAGACCACGGCGTGCGGCACCGGTCCGGCCGGCGGCATACCCGGGGACCGCGCGCGGGTCCAGGGGGGTCACCGGATTTCCGCCTGGCCGGGCGAATCGATAAGATCAACAGGTTGCCTCGGCGAGGGACGTGCCACGCGGCAGTGGCCTTCCGTGATCGACGTGGTGGAGGTGCCTCCGCCCCGCGTGCCGCGCCCCGCGTCGAGGCCTCCCCAGTCTTCGACCCACCGCCCGCCAGGAGCACCATGTCCGAGATCAAGCTCGTCGCCGAGCGGCGCACCGCCTTCGGCAAGGGCGCGGCCCGCCGGATCCGCCGCGACCACAAGATCCCCGCCGTCCTCTACGGCCACGGCACCGCCCCGGTGCACATCACGCTGCCGGGCCACGACACGATGATGGCGCTCAAGCACGCCAACGCCCTGCTGTCCATCGAGCTCGACGGGGCCAGCCAGCTGGCCCTGGCCAAGGATGTCCAGCGAGACCCGATCCGCCCGGTCATCGAGCACGTCGACCTGGTCATCGTGCGCCGCGGCGAGAAGGTCACCGTCGACGTCCCGGTCCACGTCGAGGGCGAGGCCGGTCCGGAGACCGTGGTCACCGTCGAGTCGCAGGCGGTCGCCCTGCTGGTCGAGGCCACCGACATCCCCGGATCGATCGTCGTCTCGGTCGCCGGGCTGCCCGCCGGCACCCAGATCAAGGCCGCCGAACTCGAGCTGCCCGAGGGGGCCGCGCTGGCCGTCGACGAGGAACTGCTGGTGGTCAACATCACGGCCATGATCTCCGAGGCGGCCCTCGAGGCCGAGCTCGCGGAGGCCGAGGCGGTGGCCGGTGTCGAGCGCGAGGAGGCCGGCGAGCCCGGGGCCGCCGAGGAGCCCGGTGCCGAGGCCGGCGCCGAGCCCGCGGCCCAGAGCGCCGACGCCGAGTAGTCCGACCGGCTCGCCCGCGAGCTCACGCGCCCATCGGGAGGCCCCGGATGCCCACCTGGCTGGTCGTCGGTCTGGGCAATCCGGGGCCCTCCTATGCCGGCAACCGGCACAACGTCGGGGCGATGGTCGTCGGCGAGCTCGCCCGGCGGTATGCCGCGGGGCTGGGTGCCGCTCCGGCCGGCGACCCGGTGACGACGACCACGCTGACCCATCTGGCCAAACACAAGGCGCGCGCCCATGTCGCGCAGGTCCGGCTCGGCACCCTGCCGGGGGGCGCGCCGGGGCCGGCGACCGCGCTCGCGGTGCCCGCGGCATACATGAACGTCTCCGGCGGACCGGTCAAGGCCCTGCTTGGCTTCTACTCCGGCGACGTCGACCACCTGGTCGTCGTGCATGACGACCTCGACCTGGCCGCCGGGACGATCCGGCTCAAGAAGGGCGGCGGCGAGGGCGGCCACAACGGGCTGCGCTCGATCTCGGCCGCGCTGGGCACCCGCGACTACCTGCGGGTGCGGGTCGGCATCGGCCGCCCGCCGGGTCGGCTGGATCCCGCCGACTTCGTGCTGCGCGACTTCTCGTCGACCGAGCGGACCGAGCTGCCGCTGACGGTGATCGAGGCGGCCGATGCCGTCGAGCTGCTGGTCCAGCGCGGCCTGCTGGACGCCCAGCAGGTCGTCCACGCCCCGAGGTGAGGTTCCGGCCCGACCGCGGGCGGGCGGGCCGCAGCCCTAGCCGCCGAGCCGACGCAACTCGCGCAGCTCCGGCCAGGAGCGCCAGCCCAGCGCGAGCAGGGCGGCCGCGCTGACCACGGCGCTGAGTCCCACCGCGGCCCACGGGGCGTCCATCCGGTCCACGATCAGCCGGCAGCCGACCCACTGCAGCGCCCCCACGCCGAGCGGCACGACCAGGCGGCGCAGCATCGGCCCTGGCCGCACCCCGACCCGGGCGAGCAGCACGAGATAGATCGGCAGCATGAGCGCGACGGCGACGATCGTCTGGGCCAGCGCGACCCCGGCCAGCCCGTGCGGTGCCGCGACGATGACGGCGGGGATCAGGGCCGCCACCCAGCAGACCTGCGCCACGAGCACGGCCGTCGAGGCCCGCACGACCACGAGGTAGTCGTAGCACAGCTCGAAGACGATGCGGGCCAGGGCGGACAGGCCGAGCCATTGCAGGGCCAGCGCGGCGGGAGCCCAGGCCGCGCCGTAGACGATGAGCACGATCGGGCCCGCGGTCGCCGACAACGCGATGCAGGCTGGGGTGACCACCGAGACCAGGGCACCGAGCAACTGGGCGAACGCCCGGGTCATCCGCTCGGGCTCGGACTGCATCCGGGCGAACAGCGCAGGGGCCACCGCGCGCAGCGGGGCCGAGAAGAGCGCCAGCGGCCAGCCGGAGAGGTTGAACGCCATGGTGTAGAGGCCCAGGGTGACCGGGCCGAGGAGTGCTCCGATGGTCACCTGATCGGCGTAGCCGGAGCCGAAGACGACCAGGCTCGCGCCGGCCAGCGGCAGACCGAAGTTGAGCAGGGGCCGGACCTGGTCGCGATCCCAGCCGAAGCGCAACGGCAGCGGGCTGGCCCGCAGGAACAGCACGAGGGCGGCGATCGAGCCGGTGAGCCGGCCGATGGCCAGGCTCATCGCGCCGAAACCGAACAGGGCCAGCCCGAGGGCGGTGAACGAGCCGAGCCAGGTGTTGACCTGATCGATGAGGAACCGCCGGCGCTGGCGGAACTCGCGCTGCAGCAGGGCCGCCGGAGTCATCGTCAGCCCGTCGATGAGCACCCCGATCGCCATGACCTGGATGACGCTCGCCGCGTCCGGGGCGCCGGTGAGGTGCGCGACGGGACTCGCCGCGGCGGCCATCGCGGCCGCGAGGACGACGCTCATGGCGAAGGAGATGCTGGTCACAGTCGGGGCGATGTGCCGAGGGTCCTCCTGCCAACGGACGATGGCCAGCGAGACGCCCAGGTCGTTGAGGCTCAGCACGGCGAGCAGCGCGATGAGGGCGACCGCGAAGGTGCCGAAGGCCTCCGGTCCCAGCGCGCGGGCGAGCACGATGTTGATGGCGATCGTGCCGAACCGCCCCAGCGCGGTGTTGAGGAACGACCAGAGCAGGGCCCGGGTGGCCCGGTGCCCGATCGGCGCGTCGACCCCCGGCGCGGGCGGGCCTGCGTCGGTCATGGACCGATTGTCGTCGCTTCGCTGCGCTCGGGGCCGGAGTTCCGTACTTCGGGGACAGGACGGCGCTCCTTCTGTCAGACTCGGGGCCGCTAGGACTCTGGGTGCTCGGTTTCGGGAGAACCTGACACCTGGGGACGCCCATGACTGTCGGGGGACAGGGGATTGGCATGAGCGGGAAGTCGATGACCCGGCGGCAGCGGGGCGCCCGACTGCGGCGTTGGCTCCGGGTCCGCGTGGTGCTGGCGGTGCTCGGGGTCGTCGCCGGGCTCGGGGCGGTCGGTTCCGCCCCGGCAGCCTGGGCGGCCGATCCGTGCGCCGACCCGATGTCGATCGCGTGCGAGAACCTCAAGCCGGGCACGCCGGACACCGTCTGGGACATCAACGGTGACGGGTCGTCGGCGCTGCAGGGCTTCGCCACCGACATGAGCGTCAACCGGGGCCAGACGATCGGCTTCAAGGTGTCCACCACCAAGGCGAGCTTCGACATCGCGGTCTATCGACTGGGGTGGTATCAGGGCAACGGCGCCCGCCTGGTGGCCACCATCCCGGCCAGCGCCACCACGGCCAAGAACCAGACGTGCACCCCGATGGACCCGCAGACCAGCCTGGTCGACTGCGGTAACTGGGACCTGTCGGCCAGCTGGCAGGTGCCCTCGACGGCCGTCTCCGGGGTCTATGTCGCGCAGTTGCGGGCGCCCGACGGGTCGGACAGCCACATCGTCTTCGTCGTCCGGGACGACTCGCGCCACTCGGACATGCTGTTCCAGACCTCGGACACGACCTGGCAGGCCTACAACGACTACGGCGGGGCGAGCCTCTACGGCGGTCCCAACGGACGCGCCACCAAGATCAGCTACAACCGGCCGTTCAGCACCCGGGGCGGCATCTCGGCGCGCGACTTCCTGTTCGCCAACGAATACCCGATGATCCGCTTCCTGGAGCGCAACGGCTACGACGTCACGTACCTCAGCGGGGTCGACTCGGACCGCTTCGGCACCCAACTGCTCAACCACAAGGTCTTCCTATCCGTGGGTCACGACGAATACTGGTCGGGCACCCAGCGGGCCAACGTCGAGGCGGCCCGGGACAGCGGCGTCAACCTGGCCTTCTTCTCCGGCAACGAGGTCTACTGGAAGACCCGGTGGGAGTCGAGCACCTTCGGCAGCGGACCGGCTGCTCCGGGACCCACGTCGCACCGGACCCTGGTCTGCTACAAGGAGACCAAGGACAACGCCAAGTCCGACCCCAGCCCGGAGTGGACCGGCACCTGGCGGGACCCCCGGTTCAGCCCACCGGCGGACGGCGGACGCCCCGAGAACGCGCTGACCGGGACGGCATACATGTCCAACTTCACCGACCTGGCGATCAAAGTGAGCGCCGAGGAGGGCAAGCTGCGGTTCTGGCGCGGCACCTCTGCGGCTGCGCTGGCGCCGGGGGCGAGCGAGACCCTCTCCGAGCACTCGGTCGGCTACGAGTCCAACGAGGATCTGGACAACGGCTTCCGGCCGGCCGGCCAGATCCGGCTGTCCACGACGACCGGGCCGGTGCCTGAGTACCTGCAGGACTACGGCTCCACGGTGGCCCCGGGCACGACCACGCATCACCTGACCCTGCATCGGGCCGGCAGCGGGGCCCTGGTCTTCGGCGCCGGCACCATCCAGTGGCCCTGGGGCCTGGACGACCAGCACGACGGGGCGACCACGGCGACGAACCGCACCATGCAGCAGGCGACGGTCAACCTCTTCGCCGACATGGGGGTGCAGCCCCAGACCCTGATGGCCACCCTCTCGGTGGCAACCGCGTCGCAGGACGCCACGGCCCCGACGGTGACGGTGACCAGCCCTGCCGCCGGCGCGCAGGTGGCCAACGGCACGCTGGTCACCGCCACGGGCACCGCGAGCGATGTCGGCGGCCGGGTCGGCGGAGTCGAGGTCAGCACCGATGGCGGGCAGAGCTGGCATCCGGCCAGCGGCACGACCTCGTGGAGCTACTCCTTCGTCCAGCAGGGCAACGGACCGGTGAGCATCAAGGTCCGGGCCAGCGACGACAGTCTCAACCTCAGTGCCCCCGTCCGGATCGGCTACGCGGCGGCCTGCCCCTGCTCGCTGTTCGGGCAGGCGGTCCCCAAGATCGTCGACTCCGGTGACGCCAGCCCGGTCGAGCTCGGCGTGCGGGTCGTCCCGTCGATCACCGGCTGGATCACCGGGGTGCGTTTCTACAAGGCCGCCGCCAACACGGGCACCCACTCGGGCCGACTCTGGAGCAACGACGGGACCCTGCTCGCCGAGGGGGTCTTCGCCGGTGAGACGGCGTCCGGCTGGCAGACGATGACCTTCGCAGCGCCCGTGCCGGTGACCGGCGGCACCACCTATGTCGCCTCGTACACCGCTGCGGTGGGCCACTATTCGCTGACCGCCGACCTCTTCACCCGGACGCCGTACGTGGCCCCACCGCTGACCTCACCGGTCGCGACGGCCACCGCGGGCAACGGCGTCTTCGCCCCGCCGGGCCAGTTCCCCGACCGCAGCTACGGGGCCCCGAGCTACGGGGTCGACGTGGTGTTCTCCGATATCGACACGGTGGCGCCGACGGTCCTGGCCTCGACCCCGGTCGCGGGTGCGTCGTCGGTCCCCGTTGACACCCATCCGCAGGTGGTGTTCGGCGAGGATGTCGTGCCCGCCTCGGTGTCGTTGACGCTCGCCCCGGCCGGTGGGTCGGCCGTGTCCGGCACCGTGGACTACCAGACCGGCACCCGCACGGCGACGTTCACCCCGGCCCAGCAGCTGTCCCGGGACACCCCCTACGTCTTGACCGCCTCCGCCACCGACCTGGCCGGCAACGCGATGACCGGCACCGCGGTCGCCTTCCGCACCGCTGCGCCCGACCAGGTCCCCGGGGCCTGCCCGTGCCTGGTCTGGGACGACTCGACGGTGCCGGGCACCCGCGCCTACCCCGACCTCTCGGCCAACGAGCTGGGCATGCGGTTCAGCACGGTCGTCGACGGCCACATCACGGGGGTGCGGTTCTACAAGGGGGTCGGCAACTCCGGCACCCACACCGGGTCCCTCTGGACGGCCGACGGCACTCGGCTCGCGACGGCGACCTTCACGAACGAGTCGACCGAGGGGTGGCAGAGCGTCACCTTTGCGACCCCGGTGCCGGTCACCGCCGGTCAGACCTACCTCGTGTCCTATTTCGGGCCCGCGGGCCGCTACAGCCTGGACATCGGTGGGCTCGAGAACGGCATCTCGCGGCATCCGCTCGTGGTGCCCGGACCGGGCGGAGCCTATCGGGTCGGGTCGACCGGATTCCCGTCCTCGACGGCCAACGAGAACTACTGGGTGCAGCCGGTGTTCACCGTGCCGGCGACGACCAAGCCGACGGTCCGGGCCATGTCGCCTTCGGCCGGCACCACCAACGCCTGGGTCGATCAGCCGGTGCGGGTGACCTTCGACTCGCCGGTGCAACCCGGCAGTGCCGCCGTGGCGGTCACCGGTCCGCGGGGCGCGGTGTCCGGGACCACGAGCTACGACAGCGGGAACTACACGGTCACCTTCACCCCGGCCACCCCACTGCCGGCCGGCGCGACCCTGCAGGTCGGCGTCTCCGGGGCCAGGTCCCTCGGCGGTGCGGCGATGGACCCGGTGACCGCGAGCTTCACCACCGCCGGGGCCACCGTCTGCCCGTGCACGGCATTCCCGTCCACGGCAACTCCCGGCGTCGTGGACGTAGGTGACGGCTCAGCCGTCTCGCTCGGGATGCGGTTCACACCGACCGAGGCGTCCCAGGCGGTCGGCGTGCGGTTCTTCAAGTCGGCCGCCAACACCGGGCAGCACACCGGCTCGCTCTGGAGCGCCTCGGGCCAACGTCTGGCCACCGGCATCTTCTCGGGCGAGAGCCAGTCCGGGTGGCAGACCCTGACGTTCGCGCAGCCGGTCGACCTGGTGGCTGGTCAGACCTACGTCGTCTCCTACTACGCGCCCAACGGGCACTACTCGGCGGACGCCGGTGGCCTGGCCACGGGCCGGACCAACGGCATCGTCACGACCCTCGGAGCGCCCAACGGTGTCTACACCTACGGTGGTGACCTCTTCCCCACGTCCAGCTACGCCAGCGCCAACTACTGGGTCGACCCGGTGCTGCTCACCGGTGCGGCCGCGGACCTGACCCCACCGAGTGTCGTCAGCGCCGGCCCGGTCGCCGGTGCCACGAGCGTCCCGGTGTCCACCACCGTGGCCGTCACCTTCTCCGAACCCGTCGCGGCCTCCTCGATCTCACTGCGGGACGATGCGGGCACCAGCATCGCCGGCACGACGAGTCACGACGCGATCAACCGGACGACGACGTTCACGCCCAACACGCCGCTGGCTCGCGGCATGGTCTACACGGTGACCCCGTCGGCCACCGACCAGGCTGGCAACGCCATGCCCACCGTCTCGTGGACCTTCCGCACCATGCTGCCCAGCCCCACTCCGACGGTCTGCCCGTGCAGCGTGTGGGACGACACCGCCGTGCCCTCCGTCCTCAACGATCCGGACCCGGCCGACATCGAGGTCGGCATGCAGTTCACCGTGGACCAGCCGATGCTGGGCGTCGGCCTGCGCTTCTACAAGGGCGTCGCCAACACCGGCAGCCACGTGGGCACGCTGTGGTCGCCCACCGGCCAGGCCCTGGCCCAGGTGGCCGTGACCGGTGAGTCGACCAGCGGCTGGCAGTCGGCGCAGTTCGGCACCCCCGTGCAGCTCGTGCCGGGCCAGACCTACGTCGTGTCCTATCGGGCGCTGCAGGGGCACTACTCCGCCACCAACGGCGGGCTCGCCGCCGCCGTGGACACGCCGCCACTGCACGTCCCCGCCGGGGGCGGGCGCTACGCCTACGGCGGCGGGTTCCCGACCCAGCCCTCCACCGCGAACTACTGGGTGGATCCGATCGTCGCTGCACCGCCGCCGCCCGTCGCTGCGCCGGCGATCACCGCCGTGACCGCCCAGCCGGGGTCCGGCAGCCTCACGGTCAGCTGGACGACGGACGTCGCGGCCACCGCCCGCGTCGACTACGGGACGACCGCCACCGGGCTGACCCAGGTGGCGACGGGCCCGACCGGCACCGCCCACTCGGTCACCTTCCCGGTGTCGGCGAACACCAGGTACTACTACCGCGTCACCTCGGCCGTGCCGGCGACTCCGAGCGCGTCGGCCACCGTCCCGGCGGCCACGGACCCGCCGGCCGGCTACGAGCCCACCCCGGTGCCGGTGGTGGTCGACACCGCCGCGCAGCTGGCGACCGGGACGGTGTCCAATGTGACGTTGACCGCGGACGGCTCGATCATCCTCAGGCCCGCCTACCTCAACGAGTTGAACGGCACCAGCCTCGGGTCCGGTCTCGCGTCGACCGTCCTCGCTACCGGCGGCACGACGGTCGTGGCCGGCGGGAACGCCGCCCTCAACGGGACCCGGGTCCAACGGACGACCACCTACCTCAGCTCGGGCAGCGTCACCTGGCGGGCCGCCTTCACCGGGCCGGGGCAGCGACTGGGCTTCGTCGGCAGCGGCTCGTCGCAGCTCACGGTCGGGACCACGACGGCCGGTCAGCTGACTCTCGTGGCCAACGGTGGCGTGGGTGCCGGCGTGACCGCGGCCGCCGGCCCCGTGCCGGCCGGCCAGCACGACTACCGCGTCGAGTGGGCCAGCGGCACGGCCACGGTCTACGTCGACGGCGCCCCAGTGGCCACCGCGCCCTTCACCCCGTTGTTCAGTCAGCGGGTGACCGCTCTGGACACCGTCGTGGACGCGGTCGCCCTGTCCGTGGACTGGGTGCGCGTCGGCCCCTACACGGCGTCCGGCACCTACACCTCGGCGGTCGCCGACGCCGGCGCCACGGTGGTCTGGGGTCAGGCGACCAGCCTGACCGAGCTGCCCAACGGCACCACCCAGACGCTGCAGGTCCGGACCGGCAGCACGCCGACACCGGGGACCGGCTGGACCGCGTGGGCCACCGTGCCGAGCACCGGCGCCCTGTCGCAGGCCGCGCGCTACCTGCAGTTCCGGGCCGTGATGACCAGCACAGGCACGGGTTTCGCAACTCCGACAGTGGGGTCAGTGACGCTCAACTACCATCTTCAGTAACGCCGCAGCGCGGCGGCACGGCCCTTCTTGGCCGCAGCCCAGCGCGCCGGGCGCCATCTTCCTACCCGTTACACCTGGGGAGTCATTCACCATGTCATCGCTCTTGCGCGTCGCCGTCGTCGGCGCGGGCTACTGGGGACCCAACCTGGTCCGCAACTTCAGGGGTAGCCCGAGTTGGGACCTGGTCGCGGTCTGCGATCTCGACGGGGCCCGCGCCCGCAAGGTCGTCGGAGCCCGCAGCACCGTCGAGGTCGAGACCTCGCTGGAGCGGCTGCTGGCCCGCGACGACATCGAGGCGGTCGCCGTGGCGACTCCCGCCGCGACGCACAAGGACGTCGCCCTCGCGGCGATCTCCGCCGGCAAGCACGTGCTGGTCGAGAAGCCGCTGGCCGACAACGAGGCGGACGCGCTGGCCATGGTCGAGGCGGCCGAGGCCGCCGGCGTCGTGCTCATGTGCGACCACACCTACTGCTACACCCCGGTCGTGCAGAAGATCGCCGAACTCATCGCCGAGGGCGCTCTCGGGGACCTGCACTTCATCGACTCGGTGCGGATCAACCTGGGTCTGGTCCAGCGCGATGTCAACGTCATCTGGGACCTCGCTCCGCACGATCTGTCGATCCTCGACTTCATCATCCCGGGCGGCCTGCGGCCGGTCGGCGTCGCCGCCCACGGCGCCGACCCCATCGGAGCTGGCCGCGAGTGCGTCGGCTACCTCACGCTCCCGCTGCCCAGCGGGGCCCTCGCGCACGTCCACGTCAACTGGCTGAGCCCGACCAAGATCCGGCAGATGGTCATCGGCGGCAGCAAGCGCACCCTCGTCTGGGACGACCTCAACCCCAGCCAGCGGCTCAGCCTCTACGACCGCGGCGTCGACCTCGAGCACGTCTCGGCGCCCGACGACCCGGCGCAGCGCACCGACGCGGTCATCTCCTATCGGCTCGGTGACATGCACGCCCCCTCGCTGCCCGAGCGGGAGGCCCTCGGGCTCATGGTCGAGGAGTTCGCCGCGGCGATCCGGGAGGATCGCCCGCCCCGCACCGACGGGCGGGCGGGCATCCGAGTGCTGCGCGTCCTCGAGGCGGCCAACCGCAGCCTCGCCGATGCCGGCGCGTTGGTCCCCGTGGGAGAGCGGGTTCCGGCATGAGCACCTTGCAGGGGGCGCGGGTGCTGGTCACCGGCGGCGCGGGCACCATCGGCTCACACCTGGTCGACCAGGTGCTGCAGGCCGGCGCGGCGCACGTCGACGTGCTGGACAACCTGGTCCGTGGCCGCAAGGAGAATCTCGCCGAGGCGACCGCCAGCGGCCGGATGGCCCTGGTCGAGGGCGACATCGTGGACCGCGACCTGGTCAACGACCTCACCAAGGGGGTCGACCTGGTCTTCCACCAGGCGGCGATCCGCATCACCCAGTGCGCCGAGGAGCCGCGGCTGGCCCTCGAGGTGCTCGTCGACGGCACCTTCAACGTCGTCGAGGCGGCCGCCGCCCACCGGGTCGACAAACTCGTCTACGCCTCCAGCGCCTCGGTCTACGGGTTGGCGGAGACCTTCCCGACCGACGAGCGGCACCACCACCACAACAACGACACCTTCTACGGGGCGGCCAAGTCGTTCAACGAGGGCATGATCCGCAGCTTCCGGGCGATGCAGGGGCTGGACTACGTCGGGCTGCGCTACTTCAACGTCTACGGACCCCGGATGGATGTGCACGGCTTCTACACCGAGGTGCTGGTGCGCTGGATGGAGCGCATCGCCGATGGGCAGTCGCCGATCATCTTCGGGGACGGCTCGCAGACGATGGACTTCGTCTACACGACCGACATCGCCCGCGCCAACGTGCTGGCGGCCACCAGCGACCTCCGGGAGGGGGTCTACAACATCGCCAGCCAGGTCGAGACCTCGCTGCTCGAACTGGCCCGGGCGCTGCTGCGGGCGATGGACTCCGACCTCGACGTCGAGCACGGCCCAGAGCGGGGGGTCAACGGGGTCACCCGTCGGCTTGCTGACATCGGTGCCGCCCGCCGCGACCTCGGTTGGAGCCCGACCGTCGGTCTCGACGAGGGGCTCCGAGAGCTGGTCCGGTGGTGGAGTCCGCTGCGCGCGGAGATCGCGGCGAGCCGGAAGGTCGCCACCGCGTGACCGAGCGCATCAACGTCATGAAGCCGTGGCTGGGTGAGGAGGAGGCTGCCGCGGTCGCCGAGGTGGTCCGTTCCGGCTGGGTCGCCCAGGGCCCGCGCGTGGCGGCCTTCGAGGCAGCTTTCGCCGAGGCGATGCAGGCCGAGCACGCCGTCGCGGTCTCCAACTGCACGACCGCCCTGCACGTCGCGCTGGTGCTGGCGCAGGTGCCTGCGGGCAGCGACGTCGTGGTCCCGTCGTTCTCGTTCATCGCGACGACCAACGCCCCTACCTACGTCGGGGCCAGACCCGTGTTCGCCGACGTCGACCAGACGACCGGAAACGTCACCGCCGAGACCGTCGAGGCGGCCCTGACGCCGGCGACCCGGGCGGTGATCGCCGTCGACCAGGGCGGTATGCCGGTCGACCTCGAGGCGATCCGTGAGGTCTGCGACCCGCGCGGCATCGTCGTCGTCGAGGACGCCGCGTGCGGGGCCGGCTCCACCTACCGCGGTCGACCCGTCGGGTGGGGCGCCGAGCTCAGCGCGTGGTCCTTCCACCCCCGCAAACTACTCACCACCGGTGAGGGCGGCATGCTCACTCTGCCCGACGCCGGGCTGGCCCAGGTCGCCCGACGCCTGCGCGAGCACGGCATGAGCGTCAGCGCCGCCGCCCGCCACGCCAGCACGCTGCCCCCTGCCGAGGAGTATCTCGAGCGGGGCTTCAACTATCGGATGACAGACCTTCAGGCTGCCGTCGGGTTGGTCCAGCTCGGCCGGCTGCCCGAGATGGTGGCCCGTCGGCGCGAGCTCGCCGCGGCATACCAGCAAGCGCTGGCGCCGGTGGAGGGCCTGCGCTGCGTCGCCGACCCGGACCATGGCACGTCGAACTTCCAGTCCTTCTGGGTCCAGGTCGGACCGGGCTACCCGCTGGACCGGGAGGAGCTCATGGCACACCTCGCGGAGGCCGGGATCTCGGCCCGGCGAGGCATCATGGCCGCCCACCGTCAGTCGGCGTATGCCGGCCACGAGCACGCTCCACTGCCGGTCACCGAGCGCCTCACCGACAGCACCGTGATCCTGCCGCTCTACCACCAGATGACCGACGACGAGCAGGGACGGGTGATCGACGCCGTCGTCGGCGTCGGCTGACATGGCAGGTTCGCTGTTGCTCGTGGCCGCCAGCGGCCTGGCCCGCGAGGCGGCCGAGGTGGCCGCCCGGGCCGGCTGGCGGGTGGTCGGCTGTCTCGACGACGACCCGGCCCGGCGGGGCACCGACCTGCTGCCCGGGGTGCCCGTCCTCGGCGCCATCGAGCAGGGGCCGCTGCCTGCGGACGTCCTGCTGGCGGTGTGCGCCGGCAAGGGCACCGCGCGGCGCGGCATCGTCGATCGCCTGGCCGCCCGCGGCGTGAGCGACGACCGGTACGCCACGATCGTTGACCCGAGTGTGACTGTTCCACAGTCGTGTTCGGTCGGGCCCGGCTCGATCCTGTTGGCCGGCTGTGTCCTCACCGCGTCCATCACGGTCGGTCGACACGTCGTGTGCATGCCGCATGTCGTGCTCACCCACGACGACGTCCTCGAGGACTTCGCGACCCTGGCCGCCGGGGTGCGGCTCGGTGGGGGTGTCCCGGTGGGCCGCGCGGCCTACCTCGGTATGGGTGCCTGCGGCCGCGCGCGGCTGCGCGACGGCCCAGCGGCACTCCGGGGGATGGGGGCGATGCTGCTGACCGACCAGCCCGCGCAGACGGTCTGGGTGGGTGCCCCGGCGCGGCCGATCGGGTGCGCCTCGTGAGGATCCTCGTCTACCCGCACGACCTCGGGATGGGCGGCAGCCAGCTCAACGCCATCGAACTGGCCGGTGCCGTGCGCGACCTCGGTCACGACGTGGTCGTCTACGGTCGACCGGGCGTACTCAACGCCGCGATCGAACAACTCGGGCTGGACTTCGTGCCCAGCCCGGTGCCGGGTCGCCGCCCGTCACCGAGCGTCGCTCGCGACCTGCGCCACCTGGTCGGCCAGCGGCAGATCGACGTACTGCACGGCTATGAGTGGCCGCCCATCCTCGAGGCCCGGCTCGGCGCGGTCGGCACGCCGGCTGTCGCGGTCGGCACCGTCATGTCGATGGCGGTCGCCCCCTTCATTCCGCGCGGGGTACCGCTGGTCGTGGGCACCGAGCAGATCGCGGCCGTCGAACGAGACTCCGGTCGCTGCGACGTCACGGTGCTCGAGCCCCCCGTCGACACGGACCGCAACGCCCCCGGCCCGGCCGACGAGCGCGCCGCCTTCCGCAGCCGGCACGGCGTGGCCGATGGGTCGGTGCTGGTCGTGACGGTGACCAGGCTCGCGGCCGAGCTCAAGCTCGAGGGTCTGCTCACCGCCGTCGAGGCCGTGCCCCGACTCAGCGACGACGTCACCCTCGTCGTGGTCGGCGACGGCCCCGCTCGGGAGCAGGTTGCCGCAGCGGCCGAGGCGGTCAACGCCCATGCCGGTCGCCCCCGGGTCGTGCTCACCGGGCAGCTCGACGACCCGCGCCCGGCGTACGCGGCGGCGGACGTCGTCCTGGGCATGGGCGGCTCCGCACTGCGCGCCCTTGCCTTCGCCAAGCCGCTCGTCGTGCAGGGCGAGCACGGGTTCTGGCGGCTGCTGACCCCGCGGACCGCGGGCCAGTTCGAGTGGCACGGGTGGTACGGCGTCGGCGCTGGTGCCGCCTCGGGTGCGGCCGCTCTGGCTGCGGAGCTCGGACCCCTGCTGCGGGACGCCGATCGTCGAGCCGAACTCGGCGCGTTCGGCCGAAAGCTCGTGGTCGACCGCTATTCGCTGCGTGCTGCCGCGTCTCGGCAGGTGCAGCACTACCAGCGGGCGCGGACATCGACCGGCCGCCGCCTGGCCCCGGGCGACCTGGTGGCCGCCGGTCGCTTCGTGCGCCACACCGTCGATCGCCAAGTGCGCCAGCGCCGAGGGACGGTTGCCTCGGAGGACTTCAACAGCCGCCCGGCCGGCTTCGAACGGCCGGCTGACCGAAAGGACCCATCGTGACCGTCCCCTTCCTCGACCTGGTGTCGCAGCACGCCGAGGTGGCCGATGCCGTCCAGGCCGACCTGGACCAGGTGTTCTCCTCGGCCGGCTTCATCGGCGGCCCGTTCGTGGCGGCGTTCGAGCAGGCGTATGCCGCGTTCGTCGGTGCCGAGCACTGCGTGGGGCTGGCCAACGGGACGGACGCGGTCGAGTTGGCCCTGCGCGCCCTGGGCCTGGGCCCGGGCGACGAGGCGATCATCCCGGCCAACACCTTCGTGGCCACCGTGGAGGCGGCCTGCCGCGCAGAGGTGACGCCAGTGCTGGTCGATGTCGACGAGGACACCCTGCTCATCGACCCGGCGGCCGTCGCCGCGGCGGTAACGCCCCGCACCAAGGCGGTGCTCCCGGTGCATCTCTACGGGCAGATCGCTCCCGTCGAGCAGTTGCGGGCCGCCGCGCCCGGAGTCGCCATCGTCGAGGACGCCGCGCAGAGCCAGGGCGCGACCCGGTTCGGGGTCGCCTCCGGGGCCCTGGGTGAGCTGGCGGCGACGAGCTTCTACCCGGGTAAGAACCTCGGGGCGGCCGGTGACGCCGGTGCGGTGACGACCAACGATGCGTCGCTGGCGCGCAGCGTGCGGATGCTGGGCGCCCACGGCAGCGAGCACAAGTACGTCCACGACATCCTCGGCTTCAACTCCCGGCTGGACGCGGTGCAGGCGGTCGTCCTGACCCACAAGCTGTCCCGGCTCCCGGCCTGGAACGCCGCGCGCCGGCGCGCCGCGGACGAGTATGCGGCCCTGCTCGCCGCAGTGGAGGGCGTGCGCGGTCCGACGGTCGCGGACGGCAACGAGCATGTGTGGCACCTCTACGTCGTCCGCGTGGCGGGGCGGGACGCGGTCCTTCAGCGACTGCAGCAGGCCGGCATCGGTGCGGCGCTGCACTACCCGTATCCGGTGCACCTGACCGGCGCCTTCGGACACCTGGGCCGACCGGGCCAGTTCCCGGTGGCCGAGGCCGCCGCCGAGCAGATCATCTCCCTGCCGATGTTCCCCCACATCGTCCAAGACCAGCAGGTCCGGGTGGTCGAGGCGCTGCGGGCAGCGCTGGGCTGAGCAGCCACGCGCTCGGGGAGGATGGGCACCGATGGCTGTGAAGTATCCTGATCTGGCGTTGCGTGATGCAGGGGGGCGGGATGATCGTGTCATGACGAGGTCACCCGACACGGACGAACCGTCCACTACGACGGCCCTCGGTTGGCCCAGCACGCAGAACGTGTCCTCCCCTGCGACCGTCATGCCCGCGGGCCGGACGGCCGCGCCGACGGTTGGCCACCCGCCGACGCCTGCGCCGGATCGCGAACTCGGAACCCCCCGCTCGGCCCTGGACCTGATGTCGCTGGTCCGCGCCATGGGCCGATACTGGATCGCCACCGCACTCGTGCTGCTGGCCACGTTCGGGGGCGCGGGCGCCGCGCTCGTGCTCGTGCCACCTCAGTACGAGGCCTCCGCCAGTTACCTGCTGGTGCGCCCGCCGGCCCCACCGACGGCAGCGGACATCGCCCGAGATCCGACCCTGGCCATCGTCAAATGGGACAACCCCTACGTGCGCTACGGCAACGATTCGGTGATCCTCGAGGTCGTTGCTCGTCGGGTTTCCGGCGAGCAGACCCGCGGCGACGTCGTGCGCGGCGGCGGTGACGACCGGTACGAGGTGACCCTGAGCCGAATGTTCGGGTCCAACTCGGTCGTCGTTGTGACCTCGAAGGCCTCGTCTCAAACCTCGGCCCTGGCGACCCTGCGCTTGGTGGGCGACGCAACGGCCGAGGTGCTCGACGGCGTGCAAGCCGCTGAGGACGTCGACCCGTCCTATCGCTTCACCGTTCGCGCGATCGAGACGCCAGACACCGCGCGTCGCATCATCGCGGGGACCTTGCGGACCATGGTGGCCATCGTGGCGATCGGGGCCATCACCCTCGTCGTCTTGCTCGCAGCCCTGGTCACCGCCGCTGACCGGCGCCGTCATGGCGGACCTCAGCGGACGCGGGCGCGCTTCAAGGGGGGCCGGCGATCAGGCGGGCCCCCGATCGAGGATCCGTCGACCTGACCATGTCGTCGACCAGCCTCCGTGCGGAGCGTGCGTCACCGCTGCCTCCCCAGGTGCAGGGCCACCGACCGCGGGACCTGTTCGCCGTCCGTTTCGTCTGCCTCTACGTGTGGCTGCTGTTGGTCGTCCCGTCGAACACGACGTTGGCAGTCGTCGGAGCTGCCGGGTTCCCCGCCGCACTGCTCGGACTTGGGGCGACGGGTCTGTATGCCTGGTGGACCCTGACGGGTGCGCACAACCCGCTGCTCGCCAGATACCCGACCAAGGTGGTGCTGCCGGCGCTGTGGCTCTCCACGCTGCTGTCCTACGTAGCTTTCCAGTCACGCACGAGTTCTGCCATCGAGGTGAACGGCGCCGATCGCTGGTTGCTCTTCCTGGCCAGCGTCTCAGGTGTCTATCTGCTCGCCGCTGAGTGCATCGGGTCGTTACCCTCCCTGCTGCGAGTGCTGCGCGCCATGGTGTGGGCGGGGGCCGCCTGCGGCGTGGTTGCCGCCCTGCAGTTCTGGTTGGAGTTCGACCTTTCCCCCACCATCGGAGGTCTCTTTCCGGGCTTCAGCTATGACGAGACCATCGGCGGCATCCAGCAGCGTGCCGCGCTCAACCGGGTGCCGGGCACCACGCTGAACCCGATCGAGTTGGGCGCGGTGACCTCCGTACTGTTGCCGATCGCCATCGCCCTGGTAGTGATCGACCGTGGCCGGAGCGGGTGGCGACGCTTCGCGCCGCTGGCCGTCCTGGCGGCCTGTATTCCGTTCTCGGTATCGCGCAGCGCGATCATCAGCGTCGCAGTCGCGCTGCTCGTCTTCGCTCCGCAGGTGCGCGCCGTGCTGCGGCTGTGGATCTTCGCCTGCGTGCCGGTCGCTTTCGTCGCCGTCTTCGCCACGATGCCAGGCTTCTTCTCCACACTCACGGCGTTCTTCCGCGGGGTGTCGACCGACTCGTCGGTGACCACTCGGACCGACGACTACGCCATCGTCGCCGAGATGTTCCGCCAGCGTCCGCTGCTGGGACTGGGCGGGGGGACCTATCTGCCGCAGGATCTGCTCCTCGTGCTCGACAACACCTACCTCAAATGGGTTCTGGAGTTCGGCATCATCGGCCTGCTGGTCCTGCTGGTCCTCGTCTTCGGGCTCCCCGTGGTCGTAGCGGTGACGATCCGCCGGAGAACGACCGACCCGCAGGTGGCACTGGTCGCTGCCGCGCTTGGTGGCGGCGTCGCCTCGTGCGCGGTGTCGTCGGCGACCTTCGACCTCATGGCTTTCCCGACTTCTTCGTGCCTCCTCGTCCTCGCCATCGGGCTCATCGGTTGTGTGTGGCGGATCGGCACGACGCCTCCTCCTTCTCCTCATCTGCAAAGGGGCACTCGTGTGGACACGCTGAACGCATGGCGGGCGATACGACGCAATGCCCGAGCGGTGGTCCCGGTGCTGATCTGTGCTGCGCTGAGCCTGGTGGCACTGGTCGCCTTCTTCCCCAAGACGTACCGGGTTCAGGGGGCGATCCTGCTCGTCCCGCCCCCGCCGGCACCGACCGAAACCGACATCGAGCGTGACCCCGAACTGGGACGCATCCCGTGGGACAACCTGTTCACCCGCCAGTACGACCCGACGACCCTGATCTCGACGGTGTCGCTGTCGGTCGAGTCCGAGGCCGGCCGCGAAGCAGTCCTCGCCAGGGGCGGGGCCGAGACGTTCGAACTCACTCAGCAGAACAGGTACGGTCAGCCGACGCCGATCGTTGAGGTGGTCGGCTGGGCGGACTCGCCGGAGGCGGCGCTGCATACCACTCAGGTGGTTCTCGACGTGTTCTCCGAGGACTTGAAACAGCTACAGGTGTCCAGTAGCGCGTTCGGCGAGAGGTACCTGATCAGGACGCTGACGGTGCAGCAGCCCAACATCGCCGAAGCTACTGCCACCGACTCAAGTCGGGCCGTCATCGCGGTGCTGGCGGTCACGGTCTTCCTGCTGTTCTTCGTCGTTGGCCTGGGCGACGCGCTCCGGTCCAGGCGGGAGATCGCCCAGGCACCCTCGATCGGATACCGAAATGACTGATCGGTTCGCCTACCTCGTGCCGCAGTTCCCCGGTCAGACCCACAACATGTTCTGGGAGGAGATCCGCGCGCTTCGGGAGCGGGGCCTCGAGCCAGGCATCGTCACCACCCGTCTGGCACCCGTGCGGCTTCGTTCGCACGCGTGGACTGAGCGGGCCATCGCGCAGACGACTGCCCTGCTGCCGGTAGGTCCACTGGCCGCCGGACGTGCCACGCTCGCGGCGGTGCGATCGCCCGCAGCCAGGCGTGCCCTGGCCCACGACTGGCGACACTCGTCAGGTCTGCGTGACCGCTGCGCGTTGCTGGTCAGTGCCGTGGCCGGGGCGCACCTCGGTCAGGTTGCCAAGCGTCGGGGTTGGCCCCATGTCCACGTCCACTCGTGCGCCAGCGCGGCTGACATCGCGCGGTACGCCCGGCTGACCGGAGACCTCAGCTACAGCCTGACCCTGCATGGACCCCTGGCCGACTACGGCCCCCGGCAACGCGAGAAGTGGGCGGGTGCCGCCTTCGGCATCGCTATCACCGAGGTGCTGCGTGATGAACTGCGGTCCGCCGTCGGCGAGGCGATGCCGGCCGACGTGCCGGTCGTCGGGATGGGGGTGCGCCCGGACGCCTTCCAACGCCCCGGACCCTATCTGCCATGGACCCCGGACTCGGGGCCGTTGCGGATCTTCTCCTGCGGTCGCCTGAACGTCGCGAAGGGACACGACACCCTGATCCGGGCCGTTCACCTGCTGACGAGTCGAGGCTTCCCGGTCAGCTTGACCATCGCCGGGGAGGATGAGCACGGCGGCACCGGCTATCGCGTGGTGCTGGCCGAACTGGTCGCCTCCCTTGGCTTGTCGGCACACGTCAGACTGCTTGGCGCGGTGGGTGAGCAGGACGTCCGCGCCGAGCTGCTCGACGCCCACGTCTTCGCGTTGGCCAGCCACGCCGAGCCCTTGGGAGTGGTCGTCATGGAGGCGATGGCGGCCGGGCTTCCCATCGTCGCCACCGACCGTGGTGGGATCCCGCAGCTGGTCACCCAGGACGTCGATGGACGCCTGGTGCCACCAGGCGACCCGGAAGCACTCGCCGATGCCTTGGAGTGGGTCGTCGCGGATCCTGAGCGAGCCGGGCGCATCGCGGCCGCCGCCCGGGTCGCTGCGGTTCGCCGGGCTGCCGAGCCGTCCAGTGCCGAGGTCTTGGCCGGTCTGCTGGCCGGTCGGAACGATGGGTCCGGCGTCGCTGGACCACGGACCGAGGACACCCAGACCTCGCCCGAGAGCGGGGGGCGGGACCCGCAACGACCGCTCGTCGTCTTGTGTGCCGCAAACAACTGGGACGACATCCGACTCGCGGATCGGCCGCTCGCAGAGGCGTTGAGCGCGACCACACAGGTGCTCTACGTCGATCCGCCGCTCTCACCCCTGACCTGGCGCAACAACCCACGGATCAGGCCCGCGCTGCAGGGCCCTCGCCTGCGCCGGGTCGCGCCGGGGATCGTGCGCCTGACGCCGGTCGTGGCGCCGTTCCCTTTTCGCGGCCCCATGGTGCACCTGACCACTCGACTGGTTCGTCGGGCGTTGCGCCGGGCCCTCTCGGCCGCTCGCACCGAGCCCCGCGCGATGGTGTCCACCCTGCTGTACATCCCTGTCTTCGACCTCGCGCCGCAAGCCGTCCACGCGTATTGGGCGCAGGACAGCGCGGCGGCGGGCGCCGCGCATTGGGGCCAGAGCGTCGATCGCGTCGTGGCCTCGGAACGGCGGCTGGCTCGCTCTGCCGACCTCGTGCTGGTCGCGAGTCCGGCCGTCGTGGCGGACTGGCGCGCTGCGGGATTTCACACGGAAGCGTTGCCGAACGGGTGTGACCCGACCCGCTTCAGCGCCACGATGGCGCCCGCGCAGGTGCCGGGCATCGACCCGACCCGCATTGTCGCTGGGTTCGTCGGGCACCTCAACGAACGGATCGACTTCGGGCTGCTCCACGCGATCGTCGACGCCGGCATCCAGGTGCTCATGGTCGGCCCCGTGGCGGGCCAGGTCACGGAATCGCTGGACGCCCTGGTTCGGCGCAGCGGCGTCTTCTGGGTCGGTCCGCAGCCGTTCGAAGAACTCCCGCGGTGGCTTGGGCGCATGTCCGTGGGCCTGGTCCCCTATCGCGTGGACGAGTTCAATCTGTGGAGTTTCCCGCTCAAGACCCTGGAGTACCTGGCGGCTGGGTTGCCCGTGGTCTCGACGGACCTGCCGGCATCCGCATGGCTGGCGTCCGAGGACATCGTCGTCGCGGGCAACATCGCCGAGTTCGTCGCCGGTGTGCACTCGATTGCGCAGCTCAGCCCCGATCCGGCTCGGCTGCGCCGCCGTCAGGACCTGGCCCGGAAGCACAGTTGGGACCGGCGTGCAGACCTGCTGATCCAGTTGCTCGAGTTGGCGACCTAACCCTGGTTCTCAGAGAAACTCGGCGAACGCACGGCGACGCTGCTCGAGCGACGTGCCAGACTTCGCGCTGATCATCACCGCGATGTCGGTGGGCGCTCGTCGAGCCACGATCTCGGCGAGGGAGACCTCATCGAGCGGCGCCTCCTCGGTGTGCACGTAACACCCGGTACTGGAGATCGCAGCTCGATTCCCAGGTGGATCGAACGCGTCGACGAAGACCCCGTAGAGCACCATCTCGGAGAAGTGCAGTTGAGCTCCGATCACCGATGGCCACGGCCGCCGACCTACCAGCGCAACCCGGTCGAGCAGGTCGCGGACCACCGCCGGCTCCCAGACGCACGGCCAGCAGATGTAATCCGGCAAGGGGAGCGAGACCGTCGGTTCCAGGCCGAGCAGCCGACGGGCATTCTCATGCCAGCGGACGTGCCGGGGAAGCTGCTCGTCGATCGCACCGTCCCAGCGGAAGAACCAAGGGCTGCCGTCGACCGTGAACGAAGAGTCGTCGACCGCCCGGATCAGGATCAGGTCCGAATCGGCCAGGACCACCAGCTGTGCCTGGGATCGTGCTGCTGCTTCCAGCTTGACCAGTTGCTGCGCGATCCACCCCCGTACTGGAGGCCACGGTCGGCAGGGGTTGATCCACAGATTGCGGGGCACGCGACGCAGGCCGGGCAGGTAGTCCTCGTCGAGGTCGATGATGGCATGGCCGCCGAGGGCCTGCGTGAAGGCCGGCCGATCAGCACGCGGCACGATGACGCGATGCACGGCATCGCGGGCGTGCCGACGGATCGACCGGTTGAGGTCGCGGCACAACTCGAGATCGGGGCCGTAACTCGGCGTGATGATTTCCAGTGACATGAGACCCGCCTCGGTGCGATTACCGGCCTGGAACGTCAGCCGGGTCGGCGCCCATGAGGCTCCGACCCGGCCAGTTCGTCCTCGATCCTACTGGGTGAGTTGACGTGTGTCTGAGTGAATGTGGCACTTCGGGTGGGAAATACCCAACCAGAC